>CAVEAP010000084.1:0-3949 GCA_963613725.1 Mediterraneibacter torques | reverse complement strand
CCTCTGCCTTTGCGCTTGAATTCCATTCTTCGCCTTTGATGAAATCTTTAAAAAGTTTTTTGCGTTTTCCTGTTACAAGCCATGTTTTTAAAGCATTTTTTATTGCCCCACCTTTTCCGCTAGAGCCATAGCCATGAATGACCTTCAAAACTTTTGTGCCCATTTTTTTGCAAAGTTCCAATTTGATTTCAATTTTTGCAAGGGCTTCATCAACTGTTGGCTTTTCAATTTCCAAATTCAATTCATCATATTCCATGCTTTTATTATAACACAAAAAAGTTTTTTTGCAAATAATTTTTTTGAAAATTGTTTGAAAGAAACAAAAATAACACCCGTAATATATCAGGTGTTATTTTCCATTAAATCCCGATAGAACCTAGATTATAACGGGTGTTATAAAACAAAAAGAGCAATTCACAGTTTTGCTCTTTTTTGTGCCAAACATTTCCACAGGATTTGGCAATTTTTGTTTAACAAAGTTAAGCAAGTTCAATTTCTGCGCCAGCTTCTTCAAGTTTCTTTTGAAGTTCTTTTGCTTCTTCAGTTGGAACATTTTCTTTAACTGTTTTTGGAGCACCTTCAACAAGTGCTTTTGATTCAGAAAGTCCAAGACCACTGATTTCTTTAACAACTTTGATAACTCCAACTTTGTTTGCATCAGGTTTAAGACCTTTAAGCACAACGTTGTAAGCAGCTTTTGCTTCAGCAGCTTCTTCAGCTGCAGGAGCAGCACCACCAGCAACAGGAGCAGCAGCAACCGCAACAGGAGCAGCAGCGCTAACACCAAATTCTTCTTCCAAAGCTTTAACAAGTTCACTAACTTCAACAACTGTCAAACCTTTGATTTGTTCAACTAATTCTTCAATTTTTGCCATTTTTAGTTTCTCCTTTAAAAAATTTAATTTGCTTTTGCTTTTGCAATTGCATTAAGAGCATAAGCAAGTGAGCGGACAGGCCCATTGAGAACACTTACAAGTCCGGTTGCAGGAGCATTGAGCATACCCAAAAGCTGTGCAACAAGAATTTCCTTGCTTGGTAGTTCAGCAAGAGCCTTCAATTCTGCAACATCTGCAAATTTACCGTCAACAAGACCAAATTGCAATTTGATTTTGTCTTTGTCGGCAAATTTTTTCAAGACTTTTGCAGCATCGATTTCACTTTCGTAGCCAAAAGCCACGGCAAGTGTGCCTTCAAGTTTGTCATCCAAACAATCAATTCCAAGATTTTTAAGTGCAATTTTCATAAGTCTGTTTTTGCAAACTTGATAATCACAGCCAGCGTTTCTTAAAGCAACACGCATTTCGGTGTCGTCAGCAACGTTAATTCCACGATAATCAACAAAAACAACAGATGCAGATTTCTCGATTTTTGCTTGAATGTTCTTAACCTGTTCCTTTTTTAGTTCAAAATTCTTTGACATCTCGACTGGAACCCTCCATTAAGTTTTCTAAAAAAATCAATCCCCAAGCCACAAAAAGTAAAGCTTGAGGATTGAGAGAGTATCCACCATTGCTTCACCTCGGCAAGCTCTCAAACGAGAATTATGCTTTAAAACACTTGCTGTCTTTGGCTAAGACAAATCTTTTTAGTGTTTATATTATACCTCACAAAACAAGGTTTGTCAACACTTTTTACAAAATATTTTCACATAAAACAAAATATCTCTTTTTTGTTGGGGTGAGGTAATACACCATTGTCATACCGAAGCGGAGCGTTAGCGTAGTCGAGTGTATCTAGGGCGGTTACGCCCTTGGACTGCAATCAAGTTGGGACAGAGAACACATCACTCACCGGTGGTGATTGAAGTGTTTTCATCGGTGAGGGTGAAAGGGGTGATTGTCCAAGTGAGGACAACAAAATCTCTGCCATTTGCAAAAACATAGTTGTCCTTGCAGTCATCATTAAGAGAAATTGTAACATAGTAAGTGTAGGCTCTGGCACTGCTTGTTGTTCCCTCAACATCCATCAATGTTAGATTAACGTTCGAGAAATTCAAAGTTATTGTGCTGTGAGCAAATGCAAAAACGGTTGTTGTTCCTGAGGTTGTTCCTGAAACGGTGGTGCCATCACCAATTGTTCCACTTGCAATTGATGGTGTGGCTAAAGTTTGTTTTTGAATTTCCCATGAAATCAAAACAGGTGTTGTGGTGCCATCTTCCCATTGGTGGTTTTGGTCGGGGGTGATTGCCATCACATAACTGCCCGCATTAACTTGCTTGACTGTTCCAGTTTGAATCATTGTTGATGAGTCAAAATTGCTTAGGGTTGGGCTTTGTTCTGAGCCATTGTAGGTTGGGTTTGATTTAAGGCTTGGTTTGGTTTGAATTGTTATTTTTGTGATTTGCCACAAAAGAGAAAATGTTTCGGCGGTTTTGGTGTCTTTCCAAAAAGTTGAGTCTGAATAGGTTAAAGCAAAATTAACTGCATAACTTCCAACATTTGTTGCACTGCTTGAACCAGTTTTTGTGATGTAGTTTTCGTTGTAATTCAAAATTGAAACAGTTTTTTCTGTTCCATCATATTCAAAAATGTTTTTTGAAAGCGAAGGTCGTTCCAACTCAAGTTTCGAAATGGACCACTTAACTGTTTGGGTGGTTGATGTTCCATCACTCCATTGATAGTTTGAGGTTGGGGTGTAGGTTATTTCATATTCCCCCGCCTTACTTTGCAACTGTGTTCCGTCAATGTCCACGCCATCGGTGTTCACTGTCACCACTGGGCTACGCACAGTTGCACCATTCGCAGTTGCTTCAAACACAAAACTTGTGGTGCCAGCGGTTGGTTTTGAAATGCTTTGTTTGGAAATTGACCACTCCAAACTTAATGTGTTTGTGCCTCCACTGCTCCAAACATAGTTTGTTTTGTCGTTAAGGTCAAAAGTCACTGTGTAACTGCCTGCATTGGTTGCTTTGGTGTCACCTGATGCTGTCATAAGGGTGGAATTGTAATTGTCAACATAGTCAAGAATGCTAAAATCACTCCCTTTGTAGACAAGCGAATCGGCATCAGATTTTTTGGTTGGTGCTGTTTGTGATTTTGGGCTTATGGACCAATTCAGCGTCACATCATCTGTTGAGCCATCTTCCCATTGATATTTGTCTTTGTCGATGCTTATGGTTGTGGCATAAGTTCCCACATTTGTTTGGGTGGCGTTTGTTGCAGTCATTTTTGTGGAGTCAAAATTTGAACAATAGTTTGAATCGGTGATTGTTATGTTTTCACTTGTGTAGGTTGGGCTTGAATTGGTTAAGGTTGGTTTTGTTAAGGTTTCTTTGGTTTCGTGATATATGGTGTCGATGAACCCAACTCCCGAAAAATTTGCAGTTCCACCGGTAGTAGTAGGAGTATAATAACTTCCGTTGAGATAATTACGCCAATATGATTCACTCCAACTGGTGCTACTGGTGTGCCAATACATTCCGGACACAAGTCCGTAGAGTGAAAACACTTCCATGCTTCCTGTTGCACCGGTGTCTTTGTTTGTAAGTTTAGTACCATAGGTTTCCCACTCTGATGTTGGAATTACCCATGTTATTGGTTCAACTTTTATCCAAACTGAATCTTCACCATTTTGATTGGCAGAGTTACCATCACTATATTTGTTGTATGTGTTATTAGAATAACCATATTCTGGAACGTAAACATAATATTCGTTTTTATATTTGTATTCATTGTAATATTTATTTGCTGAGGTTATTTTTGTTGAATCATAACCTGTGCCATTCCCTGTGATTGCCCCTTTGCCCAAATATACTTTTCCAGTTTGATAACTTGTGTCAAGGTCGTTAAGTTTTGATATTAAATTGCCATCCGTTACCTTTGTTTGCGGATACATTAGGTTATCTAGGGTTATTGTGTGAAAGGTAATAGCATCCGTAGTCGAGCCACTTGCCTCTGTATAGGCTGTTGTCTCGCCCAAAGTTGCGTTGCCCGCGCCCAGCGCGGAGAT
>CAVEAP010000083.1:0-4142 GCA_963613725.1 Mediterraneibacter torques | reverse complement strand
TGACTGCACCACGCTGGGACAGGGGGTGGTTCTCCCATGCTTTGAGAATATGGCATTTCAAAAAAACACCCAAAAAGGTGTTTTTTAGGCAAGTTGCTCCAAAACAACAGTGCCGTCGAGCCAAGACTGTAAGAATTTTGAGGTTTTTCTACCACACGCTTTTTCAAAACATTCCAAAAGGCTTGATGGTGTAACTTCGGAAAACGCAAAAGTGCTGTAAAGTGCTTTCAAGCATTTTTTGGTTTTGGCTTCTCCAATTGTTTGTTTAAGGCTGTCAAACATCAAAAGCGATTTCACATAGGTGATGTAAGTGTATTCCATTTCGGTTTTAAAACTTGAAACTGGTCGATTTATGGCTGGATTAAAGTCATCATAAACAGTTTTATGGACATCATAGAACAAAAGATAACTGCTGAGGGCATTTGACACAACTTGGTTGTAGGTAAAATCATAGCCCTCATTGCTGTCATAGAAAAGTGCGGTGCTAAATTCCGCCAGCCCCTCATCAATCCACGCATACAAAAGTTGATTGTTTCCAACAACTCCATACCACCACTGATGAGCAATTTCATGCACAATAACATTGTTGTATTCTGGCTCATTTTCTATGCTTGACGAAACAAACACAAGGTTTGGAAATTCCATTCCGCCTTGCAAAAAATTTGCTTTGGCAACATTTAAGGTTTTGTAAGGATAGTCGCCAAACAAGTTGTTAAAAGTTGTTAGTGCATCAACGCAAGTTTTTAGGTGAGTTTGGGCATTTTCATCTTCAAAATAAAAATAGTTTAGGGTTGTTTCTCCAACTTTTTGGCTTAAAACTTCAAACTTTTCGCTAAACACAAGTGCAAAATCTCGAACCGCCTTGGCAGTTAGAACATCTGTTTTTGTGTTTTGGTTTGTGTTTTTCAAAACAACCTCTCCAGTGCTTGCCATTGTTAGATTTTTGGGATAAGTTATGCTAACTTCATAGTTTGCAATTTGACTGTAAAAAGGATCGCCCGAGGAGTTGTAACATTCTGTGTCCCACGACTCCCCCTCGAAAACGCACAAAATTGGATACCAATTTCCAAGATTTAAGGTGTCTTTGCCATAACCAAACCTGTGATTTGCATTTGGCAAAACAAGTGAAAATTCAATTTCCACCGAAATGCTTTGATTTGCTGGCAACTTTTTGTCAAGATTTATGCTTAAAATTTGATTTTCATTTGAAAGAGCAAAAGTTTTTTGGGTGTTTTGTGAAGAAACTTTTGTGATGTCAATTTTTCCATAACTTTTTTGATTGTCAAACGCCTTTTTTTCTTGAGTTAAACTTGTTGCCTTGTGTTGCTCGGCTTCCTTGCTGAAAGCATTTGGATGCAAATGAAATTTCAGTTCTTCAAGAGTGCTGTTTGTGGTGTTTTTAAAGGTTACCACCTCAGAGGCAGACAAAGTGTTGTCTGGGTTTAATGTTGCAGAAATTTGATAGGAATTTGCACCTTCGCTTGCCTGTTTTAGTTGTGATTTTGGGCTTGAACACCCTGCAAGCGAAAAAATCAAAACAAAAGCCAAACAAAGGGCAAAACTTAAAAACTTTTTCATAAAAACTCCTTTGCTAAAATATATGAGATTTTTTAAGGAATTTATGCCTAAACAAAAATTTTTCAAAAATTTGGCAAAAAATTTTGTTAAAAAACCTTGTGTAATTGTCAATTTTTTGGTATATTTAGAGCAAGGAGAAAAATTTATGTCTTTTTGCAAATTTTCAAGTCAAATTAACAGCCAAAATTTTACCATTGTTGAAAACAAATTTATTGAAGAATATTTGCCTTTTGCCAGTGGTGAACAAGTGCGAATTTATGTTTGGGGACTTTACTTGTGCTATAACAACAATGTTTTGAAAAACGAACTTTCAAGCCTTGAAAGTTTTTCGGCAGACCTTGGAATTTCACAAGAAGAAGTTTTGAATGCTTTTAGGTTTTGGGAAGAACAAGGGCTTGTGCAGATTGTTGAAACACAACCTTTTGAGGTTCAATATTTGCCCGTTAAAAGTGCAATTGCAAAACAAAAATTCAAGCCAAACAAATATGAACAATTTAATTTGCAAATTCAAACAATTTTAAGTGGCAGAATGCTTACTCCAAACGAATTTTCCGAATATTATGCCTTGCTTGAAAACTATCACATGGCACCAGAAGCGCTTCTTATGATTGCTGGTTATTGTGCTGAAAACAAGGGGAACAATGTTGGATATTCCTATATTTTGACAGTTGCAAAAAATTGGGCAAACGAAGGCATTTTGTCTTTGATTCAAGTTGAGGACAAGTTAAAAGAAATCAGTGGGGTTGGGGCTTCGCTTAAAGAAGTGTTTAAGGCACTTGGAACCTCCAGACAGCCAACGCTTGAGGAAAGGCAACAATACATCAAATGGACAAAAGATTTTGGTTTTGACAAGGAAGTTGTTGTGTTTGTTGCAAAAAATCTTAAAAAAGCCAGTTTTGAAAAACTTGCAAGCAGAATGGCAAAATATTATGAATTAAGGCTTATTTCGGCAAGAGAAATTGAGGAATATGAAACACACAAAACCGAACTTTTTGACCTTGCCAAAGAGATTAACAAAATTATTGGTGTTTACTATGAAAACCTTGAAAACATTGTTGAAACCTACACAAACCCTTGGATTATGCGAGGTTATGGCGAAGATGCCCTGAAAGCAATTGCCAACTATTGTTTCAAAAATGGCATACGCACCCTTCAAGGAATGGATGGCGTGGTTCAAAAATTTTACAAAAATGGGCTTACAACAATTGATGCCATTGCTCAGCACATTCTTCAAGCAAAAGCACAAGATGAACAAATTAAAAAAGTTTTGGAAAAAGCAAATTTGCAACGAATTGTTACAAGTTGGGACCGAGATTCTTACAAAACTTGGGTCTATTCTTGGAATATGCCACAAGAGGTGATTGAATATGCCGCAACACTTTCGGCAGACAAAAGCCAACCAATGCAATACATTAACAAAATTTTGTCTAATTGGTTTGACCAGAAGATTTTTTCGCTTGAACAAGCAAAACTTGCTGGCGATTTGTTCAAAAATGGAGTTGGTGTTGACAGCAAAAAAGACCAAGGTGTTATAAAATCCCGAGAATACACCCAAGAAGAAATTCAAGCACTTGTTGGAGATATTGGCGAAATTGAACTTTAAGGAGGCCTTTTATGAACAAAAAATCACTTGTAAGACAAACTTTTGATGACATTAAAAGTCTTAAATTTAACGCCGAACTTGAGGCGGAAGAACATTTGAAAGAAATGCGAGAAAAATCAAAAGAATTCAAAATTTTTGATGATGAACTAAGGCTTGCCATGTTTGAAGTGGGGCAAAATCCAAACATTGACCTTGAAAAAGCACACAAACATCTTCAACCCCTTAAGGACAAGCGAACGCAGGCTCTTTTAAAGGCAGGCAAGCCCGAAGATTATGTTAGCCCACACTATTCTTGCAAACTTTGTGAAGACACAGGAATTTTGAAGGGCGAAAAATGTGTTTGCTTTTTGCAAAAACTTCAGCAAAAACTGGTTGAAAACAGTGGACTGAAATATGAAATTTTGCACAACTTTGAAGATTCAGATAAAAAAATTTTGGAAGAAAATCAAAACCTTTCAAAAGCATATGCTTTGGCAAAAACCTATGCCGAAAAATTTCCTGATGTAAAAACAAAAAACTTTGTTTTTATGGGCGAAGTTGGAACGGGCAAAACTTTTTTGCTTGAGTGCATTGCCAGCAGTCTTTTAAGTCGCCAATTTTTTGTTGTTTATGCAACCGCTTTCAATCTTCAAAACACCATGATAAAATCTTTGACCGCAAACGCTTTTGACCGTGAACTTCTGATGTCACCACTTTTAGAATGTGACCTTCTTATTGTTGACGACCTTGGAAGCGAGCCAATAATTCGAAATGTTTCTGCAACAAGTTTGTTTTCAGTTTTAAACGAGCGTGAAGCAAAAAACAAAGCCACCTTAATTTCAACAAATCTTTCATTTAAAGACATTGCCGAACGCTATGGCGACCGACTTTTTTCAAGAATTTTCAACCAACGAAAAACAAAAGTAATTTGTTTTACAGGCAAAGATTTAAGAATAAATTTAAAATAAAAAATTCCAAAAAA
>CAVEAP010000082.1:0-4158 GCA_963613725.1 Mediterraneibacter torques | reverse complement strand
GAAAAAAAGAACAACAGCTCAGCAAACAAATTTCCGAACTTGGACCAAAAGTTTTGTGATTTAAAATTCAAATTTAACCTTTAATAGTGTTTTTGTAAAAACAAAAATATCACCCTAATTTTTAAAATAAAACAAAAAAACAGGAGATTTTCTCCTGTTTTTTGTGCTTGTTAGTTTTTTGTGGTGTTCCCAACATATTTGTTCTGTCCAAATGCCAAAAGTGGCAAAAACACAAAACCAAAAACAAAAATTCCAACTCCAAACCAATTGTTTCGTTCAAAAGATTGTGCAACTTGCAAACTTAACACAATTTGATTTACCAAAACAAAAATCAAGCAAATCAAAACAAGAATGTCCAAAAAGATGGTTACACTTCCAAGTTTTGTTCCAAAAATCATCAAAATTGGAGTTAAAGCCATTATAATCAAAAGTGAAACAAAAATTTCCACAAAAGTGGTTGTGTTCAAAGTTAATTTGCACAAAACATAAAGATTGAAAAATGGAATAAGTGCCTTCCACCCCTTTTCGCCAGCCTTTTCAAACAAAACCCAAAGTGAAGCAACCCAAACAACACAAATTGTTGTTAGAACAATTGAAATTGCAATTTGATTTTTTGAAAAAAAGTCTAATGTTTGTTCGTAAAAATCCAAAAGTTTTCTCCTTAAAATAATTTAAGAACATTATAGCACTTTTTTTGAAAGTTGTCAAATTCCAAAATCACGTTGCAAAACAAAGTGCCACAGCAATCACAATTATGGCAGAGTAGTAAATTGAAAGATTTGGATAATACAAATTATGGTTGGATTTTTCTTTGAAATAAATTAAAGACAACACCAAATCGCTCAAAAAGAACAAAGCAAGCCCCACAACAAGCAAAATTCCAAAAGTCGAAGCCCCATTAACAATCAAATTGCTAACACCAAATGAAAGTGATGTTCCCAAAGCAAAAGAATATGCCAAAATACTTAAGGTGCTTTTGTTGTAATCTAGTTTCATTGGTTTTTGCATAAAGTAAATTGCACAAGCAATCACCAGTCCAACCAAAATTGGAACAACAATTGCAAGAGTGTTTGTTTTCATCATGATTCCCATTCCCGCAATAAAGCAAAAATGTGCTAGCATAAAAGCAAAACTCCCCATGTTAATAAGGTGATATTTGCTAACAGATGTAATGTCAAACAGTTGAAGCAAAACATCTCCAACAAGGCAACACACCAATCCAATCACAAACAAAGCTCCAATTTCACTTGAAATCAGTCCTGTTTTAATTGTGCCATAAAGGCCCAGCGCCACCACACAAACCGAAGCAAATGTTTTGAGCATAATGCTTGTAAGTGGTCTTTTTTGGTTTCCCTGAACCAAAACAAAGGCAGTGGCAAGCAAAACCGACAGCACAAGCAAAACATAAAATGTTGCAGTCATAAAAAAACCTCCAAATTATTTTAAAAAAAAAATTGTTTCATTGCTATGTTAGCATAAAACAAAAATTAAAGCAACAAAAAACAAACAAAATCATTCTTTTCATGTTGTTTTTAACACTTAAAAAAGCGGTTTTGCTTTTTTTCTAAATATGTTGATAAATTAAGATAAAAATGGTATAATTCATTCTATGAATGAAAAGATAGAAAAAAAATTAAAGGAAATCCCCGAAAAAAGCGGAGTTTACATCATGCACAACAAGGCTGGTGAGGTGATTTATGTTGGCAAGGCAAAAAACCTGAAAAGGCGAGTTAGTTCCTATTTTAACAAAAGCACAAAAGCACCAAAAGTGTGGGCAATGACTCAAAATGTTGATTGGTTTGAATACATCATCACGTTAAACGAACTTGATGCTTTTAGTCTTGAAAACAACCTAATCAAAAAACATCAACCTTTTTACAACATTTTGCTAAAAGATAGCAAAACTTTTCCTTACATCAAAGTAAATCTAAACGAAAATTATCCGCATTTTTGCGTGACCAGAAAAGTTGAAAAAGATGGGGCAAAATATTTTGGGCCTTATCTTGCTGGCGTTAGTGCAAATTCAATTTTGGAATTTTTGAACAAGTTTTTCAAACTTCGCACTTGCAAAAAGGCACTAACGAAACCCGAAAAACGAGAATGTTTGAACTATGAAATGGGGCTGTGCCTTGCTCCATGCACAAACAAAACAAGCAAAGAAAATTATCGCAAAGAAGTTGACAAAGCCCTAGATTTTTTGAAAGGTAACGAGCATTTTGTAACTCAAAGTTTGGAACAAAAAATGAAAAATTTGGCAGAAAATGAAAATTTTGAACAAGCCATTGAGGTCAGACAAATTTTGCAAATGCTAAAAAAACTAAATGCCCAAAGCATTGCAAATCTTCCAAAAAATGTGAACAAAGATGTTGTTGCCTACATGACAAACAATTCAACCAGTGCAATTTGTGTGCTAACAGTTCAAAATGGCAGAATTTTGGGTATGCAAACTTTTTCCATAATTGATCCAAGCCTAACTGAAAGCGAAGTTGTTGAAAATTTTGTGTTAACATATTATCAAAATGCACTAGTGCCAAGTGAAATAATTTTGTCCCAAAAACTTTTGGATGAACATCTTGTGCAAACAATTTTGGGCAAAAAAACAAAATTCATAACAAACCCAAAAGGAATTAACCTAAAACTTTTGAACATGGCAAAAGAAAACGCCACAGAACACCTTGAAAAAAACATCTCAAGGAACAAACAAAAATATGACAACACATTGGGGGCGCTTCATGTTTTACAGCAAAATTTGGGGCTAAAAACACTTCCAAAACGCATGGAGTGTTATGACATCTCGCACATTTCTGGAACAAACAAGGTGGCTTCAATGGTGGTTTTTAAAAATGGAGAAGCCCAAAAAAGTGATTACCGAAAATTTATTATCAAAACAGTGCAAGGAAATGATGATTTTGCCAGTCTTAAAGAAACACTTGAACGCAGGCTTGTTCGTTACAAAAATCAAGATGGAGCATCTTTTTGTGAAAAACCAAACTTGCTGGTGATTGATGGTGGAAAAGGGCAACTGGGGGCTTGTTTGGAAGTGCTAAAAAAACTTGGGCTTCAAAATCAAATTGAAATCATAAGTTTGGCAAAGAAAATTGAGGAAGTCTATGTTCCGCAAAAATCCGAACCAATTTTGCTTGGGCGTAGCACAACAGGGTTAAAACTTTTGCAACGAATTCGTGATGAGGCACATCGTTTTGCCATAACTTTTCACCGCAAAACACGAAGCAAAGAAATGCTAAAATCAAAACTAGATGAGATTAAAGGAATTGGCAAAAAAAAGAAAGAATCACTTTTAATGGCTTTTCAAACAACCGAAAATGTTGCCAAAGCAGATTTACAAGATTTGATGCAAACAAAAGGCATAAGCAAAACCGATGCCATAAAAATTTACAATTTTTTTAACAAGGAGAATGATTAAAAATGAAAAATGGTTTTTTTGTAACTTTTGAGGGGGTTGATGGTTCTGGAAAAGGCACGCAAGTTCAAATGCTAAAAGAATATTTTGAAAAAAACAACATTGATGCGGTTTTCACTCGTGAACCAGGTGGAACAAAAGTTGCCGAGAAAATAAGAGAAATCATTTTGGACAAATCAAATGATGAACTTTCAGATGTTGCCGAAATGTTTTTGTTTTCGTCTGCCCGTTCTGTTTTGGTTGAAAATTTAATAAAACCCAGCCTAAAACAAGGAAAAATTGTTGTTTGCGACAGGTTTGTTGATTCTTCGATTGCCTATCAAGGTTATGGGCGAAATTTGGGTGCAGAGTTGGTTTTAAAGGTCAACAAAATTGCCCTAAACGGCTGTGAGCCAAACCTTACTTTTTTGCTTGACCTAAGCCCAAAAGCGGGTGAGGAACGCAACAAAGAATTTTCTGAAAAGCAAGACCGCATGGAAACTTCAGATGAAATGTTCAAGCAAAAAGTGAGAATTGGTTTTTTGGAAATAGCAAAGCAAAATCAAAAAAGATTTGTTGTGCTTGATGCCTCAAAGCCAAAGCAAGAAATTTTTGGTCAAGTTTTAAAGGAACTTGAAAAACGAAATGTTTTAAAATCAAATCAAAAAAACAAAGAACAAACTCAAGAATTTTTGTCTTAAACAAATTTTATCAAAAATTTGAGGCAAACTAAAAACATTAAAAGGAGAGCATTATGC
>CAVEAP010000081.1:0-4182 GCA_963613725.1 Mediterraneibacter torques | reverse complement strand
ACATGTAATTTCAATTCCTTTTTCAATAACTTTGCAATCAAAACTTTTTAGTTTCACTCCAAACAAAAAAATCTTTATGCTTGCAAAATTTTGCAAAACATCAACAAAAATTTTAGCTCTAAAAAACAAAGGAAAAAACATCAAAAACAAAACCGCACCCAAACAAATTGCAAAAACAAAATACCAGTGCATAGACTTTAATTTTTGCTTAAAAACAAAAAAAATGCAAAAAAATTGCATTTTTTCTTAAAATTTGTGTTAAATTTCCAAAAATTTTTCATATTCCTCTTTTTCATCATCATTTTCTTCCTCAAAAGGTTCTTTGAAAATTGGGTCAACATCATCTTCTTCCTGCTTGTTTTCCAAATTTTCATTTTCATTTTCTTGAAAATCATTTTGCTGTTTTAAAGTTTTGTTTTCATCATTTTTTACTTCAGCACTTTTGCTTTCTTCAAAATCTTTTTCGGTGTTTTGGCTGTCTTGCTCGGCTTTTTCTTTTTCAAGTTTTTCCGCCTCAAGTTTTTCAGCCTCGTCAGGAGAAAGCACATCATATTCACGATAAAGTCCATTTCCCTCTGACTTGATAACTTGAATTTGATTCAAAAGTTCTTCATATTTTGGAAGGTCTTTCAAACTTTCAATTTCAAACTTTTTCAAGAATTCATCGGTCGTTCCAAACAGCAACGGTTTTCCAACAGCATCTTTTCTGCCCACAACTTCAATTAGATTGTGATTCAGCAAAACTTGAATGGCATAGTCGCATGAAACACCTCGCACTTGCTCCACCTCAAGCCTTGTTATTGGTTGCTGATAGGCAATAATGGCAATTGTTTCAAGAGCGGCTTTTGTAAGCGCCCGTTCTTTGATTGGATTTAGCACTGTTTCAATTTGCTCGGCATATTTTGGGTTGCTTGTAAGTTGGGCTTTGTTTTTGTAGGTAATAACATTTATGCCATCATCTTCGGTGTGTTTTTCTTTTAAAAATTCCACCGCTTTTTTAACTTCATCAAGTTTGATTTGAAGTTTTTCGGCAATATCTTTAAGTTCCACACCATCACCAGCAACAAATAAAATTCCTTCAATAACATTAGCCAGCGTTTGTTTGTTCATTTTGTTCCTCCTTTTCTCTTAAAACAATTTCAATTTCGCCATAGGTTTCACTTTGTGTTGCCTGAGCAATTTGGGTTTTTAAAAGTTCCAAAAGTGCCAAAAAGGTAATGATGATTTCACCTCGTGAAAAGTCATTTCCAAAACACTCGCTAAACTTAAGGCGTTTTTTGTTTACCAAATTTTCCCGAAGATTTATGATGCTTTCTGCCAAAGTAAAACGGTCATTTTCAATTTGTTTTTCTTCGGCTTTGTTTTCGTTTTGCTTAACCTTTATTAAAAGTTTTGAAAACGCCTGAACAAGTCCATCCATGTCCATGTTTTTCAAAACAATCTTAAAATCACCCGCCGATTTGTCTGGCTCTTTGTAAAAATGGTCATTGTTTTCATGAAGTGCAAGTTCTTCGCTTGCTTCCTTGAAAAGTTTATACATTTGCAGTTGCTTTTTCATTGCAATTTCTGGATCTTCTTCTTCAAGTTCATCCGCGTCTGGTTCAACTGGCAAAAGTTGTTTTGACTTAATCTCCAAAAGAGTGGCGGCAACGGCAACAAACTCGCTTTTTTGCTCCATGTTCATTTTTGAGGCTTCCATGTAGTCCAAAAATTGCTCAGTAAGGTCGGCAAGATTAACTTCCATTATGTCCAATTTTGTTTGTTTGATGAGTTCAAGCAAAACATCAAGTGGGCCAACTTGCTCGCCAAGTTGAAAAACAATGTGAGCATCTTCAAGCGTTGGCATAACAAAATCACCCAAAAGTTCTTTTTCTTTTTGTGCAAGTTCTTCTTCGGTTAGTTTTGGTTTTTCACTTTCAAGATTGATGTCAATGTCCACAACAGGAACACGGGCATTTGTTTTTTCTTGAGGTTGATTAAGTGTTAATTCAACATCTATTTCAACCACATTTTCATTGGACATTGCTTCCTCCTTGTTAAAATTTTTTTTATAAATTTTGTTTTTTAATAACATAATTTTACCAAAAAATAAAAACAAAAGCAACTAAAAAAGCCCAATTTTGTGCGTTTTTGTTCTATAATCTCCAAAAAATCAATATAATTTGTTATGTGAAAAATGTTGATATCAAAAAAAGCCATGTTTTTGCAAGCCTTGTTGTTGTGTTTTTGATGATTGCCATTGCTTTAAATCCAAAAAGCAGTATGCAAAGCATGTTAAATGGACTTTTGATTTGGCTTAACAGCATTGTGCCAGCACTTTTTCCTTTTTTGTTTTTAACAAAACTTTTAACCAACCTAAAACTTGTTGAAGTTGTTGCAAAAAAACTTGAAAAAGTTACAAAAAAACTTTTTAATGTTTCGGGCATTTGCAGTTATGTTTTTTTGATGAGCCTTTTGTCTGGCTATCCCATAGGAGCAAAACTTACATCCGAACTTTTTTGTGCTGGCAAAATCACACAAGCCGAAGCCACTCGAATGAACTCGTTTTGTTCCACTTCGGGGCCTCTTTTTGTTGTGGGAACAGTTGGAACCACTTTGCTTGGAAGTTATGTTTTGGGAATTGTTGTTTTGATTTCACACATTTTGGGAGCAATTTTAAACGGAATTTGTTTTAGGTTTTTGGGCAAAAAAGAAAAAGTTGAAGTTTCAACTGTTCCCATTTCCAAAAAACCCGTTGACGGAATTTTGGCAGAAACAATGTATGATTCCATTGTTTCAATTTTGGTTGTTGGCGGTTTTGTTTCAATGTTTTTTGTTGTGGTTGATTTGCTTTTTCATTTTGGCATTTTAACTTTTTTTGCAAACATTTTGGCAAACATTTTGAGTGCTTTTGGAATTAACTCAAGCCTTTCAACCGGGATTGTAAGCGGATTTTTTGAGGTCACTCGTGGGTGCAGAGATTTGGCATTGTCGCAAGCAAATTTGATTTCTTTGACGGTGTGTGCAAGTTTTTTGATTTCGTTTGGCGGGCTTTCAATTCATTTGCAATCACTTGCATTTTTGCAAAAGTGCAAAACAAAAATTGGGTTGTATTTTTTAATGAAAACAACCCAATCTGTTTTTTCGGCAATTTTTGCTTTTGTTTTGGCAATCCTAGTTTTCTAGTTGCTCATAAAATTGTGCAAAACGCTCTTCAAGTTCAGTTTTGTAGAACCTTACACTTTTAACTCGTTTTAAAAGATAGTAAAGACTGATTAAAAGTGCATTCATAATTTTCAAACTTCCAAACTCAATGCTTTGGAAAAGTGCATCAATGGTAATAAAAATTTCATCTTTTCGGTCAGGTTTGATTTTTAAATCTTCTTTCACAATCTCTTTTATTTTGGAAAGGCAAGTTGACACATCGGCAAAAAAGCTTCCCACAACATCTTCTTCATTGTCTTCATTTTCATTTTCTTCGCAAGAAGATTGACCGCAAACTTCATTTTCTTCCTCTTCCTCACAAAACTGTTCGTTTACATTGCCAAACCCAACCATGCCACACAAAACATCACGAAAAGGAAAAATCACTTTGTGCACAAAATTCAAAAAACCATAAGACATATCATCGCTGTCGTTGGTAAAATAATCTTTGATAAAAGAATGAAGGTCAAGTTGGTGCGTGTCGCAAGCACTTAAAATGCTGAAAACAAGTGCCACAAGTTTTGAGTGATCACTTGGAAGTGTAAAATAAAGATTTGAGGAATCTTTTTGAACCTGAGCCTTTCTGAATTCTGATTCAAAACTAAAATTAACCAAGCATTCCCCCACAGCCGAAAAAAGGTCCGCACTTGATGTGATGCATTTTAAGACCTTTCCAATTTTTGCATCCGCCAAAATCAATTTTGCATTTTGCAAATCGGTGCAAGCGTTGTAAAAATCAATTATTTTTTCATCATTTTGTTGTTCCATTGTTTCCCCTTTAAAATTACAATATATTGATAGTTTATCATAATACGCAAATTTTTCCAAACAATTTTGCCCATGTTTTTAAAAATTTTTAAAAAATCTGAAATTATTAAAACATTTTTTCTAAAAACAAATGCTCTAGTCAAAAAATTTTCCCTTTTTAGATTTTTTGGTTAAAATTGTTTGTCAAGTTGTGTTTTATGTGCTATAATTAGACACAACTCAAAACAAGGA
>CAVEAP010000080.1:0-4268 GCA_963613725.1 Mediterraneibacter torques | reverse complement strand
CTTAACAAAGGGTCGCATTGTGTGGAGAACAAACAACATGCCACACAAGAATGATAATGCTTAATTTTAATAAATATTAAGGAGAAAAAGGAAAATGAAAGTTAGACCATCAGTAAAGCCAATGTGTGACAAATGCAAAGTCATTCGCAGAAATGGAAAAGTTATGGTTATTTGCTCAAAGAGCAAAAAGCACAAACAAGTTCAAGGTTAAAAACCTCACACAGCAAGCTGAAAAAACTTAAATTTTGCCTTTTAAAAAGGTAAAAATTAAACTTAAAAAAAAATACACTAGCAAAGCGGCTGAATTATATTTGCAAATGTATTTATAATTAAACTAAATCAAATATTTTTGGAGGAATAAATGGCTCGTATAGCAGGTGTGGACTTACCCAAAGAGAAGCGTGTAGAAATAGGTTTAACCTACATCTACGGTATTGGAAGAAAAAAGTCCAATGAAATATTGGCTGGAACAGGAATCAGCCCTGACATTCGTGTGAAAGATTTATCTGAAGAGGATGTCGCAAAAATCCGTGAGTACATTGAAAAAAATGAACTTATGGTAGAAGGTGATCTTCGCAGAGAAGTAAACCTTAACATAAAAAGATTGATGGAAATTGGTTGTAACCGAGGAATCCGTCATCGCCACAATTTGCCAGTTCGTGGACAAAGAACAAAAACTAATGCAAGAACTCGTAAGGGACCTCGTAAGACAGTTTCAAGAGGAAAAGCAAAAGTTGGTAAGAAAGGTTAATAAGGGGGAAAGGAAAATATTATGGCAATAGCAAAGAAAAAAAGAGTAGCAAGAAATTTGGCTACTGGTGCTGTGCACATTAAATCATCATTTAACAACAACATGGTAACAATCACCGATGCAAATGGAAATGTTATTTCATGGTGCAGTTCTGGAATGCTTAATTTCCGTGGAAACAAAAAAGACACCCCATATGCAGCACAACTTGTTGCAGAAACCGCTGGCAAAAAAGCAAAAGAAATGGGACTCAACCAAGTCGCAGTATATGTAAGGGGTGCAGGTAGTGGTCGTGAGGCTGCAATCAGAGCACTTCAAAACACAGGACTTGTTGTAACCTCAATTAAAGATGTTTCTGGAATTCCATTCAATGGATGCCGTCCATCTAAAAAGAGAAGGATATAAAAGGAGAGTATTATGGCTAAATATAGTGGAGCAGATTGTAGATTATGTCGTCGTGAAGGTTGTAAACTCTTCCTCAAAGGCGACCGTTGTGTAACTGGAAAATGTGCGTTGGACAGACGCCCAACCATTCCAGGACAACATGGAGACGCAAATGCGCGTAAAAAACAAGCAACAGGTTATGTTCTTCAACTTCGTGAAAAACAAAAAGTTAAAAGAGCATATGGCTTGCTTGAAAAACAATTTAAAGAATATTACTTCGAAGGTAAGCGCCAAAAAGGTGCTACTGGTGAAGTTATGTTGTCATTGTTGGAAAGAAGATTGGACAATGTTGTGTATCGTCTAGGTTTTGGAGTATCACGTGCACAATGTCGTCAAATCGTTAACCACGGACACATCACCGTAAACGGTAAAAAAGTTGATATTCCATCATACCAAGTTAAAGTAGGAGATGTGATTGCAATTCGTGAAAGCGATCGTAAAATTGAACTTTTCAAAGATTTGAAAGACAACAAAACAATGCCACCAAAATGGCTTAAGCTTGAAAGCTCAAAGCAAAGTGGTGAAGTGATTGCAATCCCAGATCGTTCAGACATTGACCTTAACATTGCAGAACACTTAATCATTGAACTTTATTCAAGATAATAATCTTGACGGAGGAAACAACTATGATGCAAATAAACAAACCAAACCTAACTTTCACAGAAGAAAAAGACGGAGCAGTTTGCACTTTTGTGATAGAACCAATGGAAAAAGGTTTTGGAACAACCATTGGAAATGCAATGCGAAGAGTTCTTTTGGGTGGACTTCCTGGGGCTGCACCAATTGCTGTTCGTATTGCAGGAGTTCAACATGAATTTTCAACTATTCCAGGAGTAACAGAAGATGTTGCTGACATTATCTTAAACCTTAAAAATTTGATTGTAAAAACAACAAGCACCGAACCTGATTTTCAAAGCACAATCACTTTAAGGTCAAAAGAAGAGGGTGAACTTTATGCAAAAGACATTGTAACAAACGATGCCGTTGACATTCTAAACCCAGACCTTTTGATTTGCACACTTGCAAAAGGTGCAGTGGTTGACATGGAAATTGTTATTGGCAGAGGTCGTGGTTATGTTACCGCAAAAGAAAACAAAAATGCGGTTGACACCATTGGCTACATTGCTATGGATGCAGTTTTCACACCAGTAAAAAAGGTTAGATATTTTGTGGAAAGCGCTCGTGTTGGTCAAGACATTAACTATGACAAATTAACACTTGAAGTAACCACAAATGGTGCAGTTTCTGGAAAAGAAGTTGCAAGTTTGGCTGCAAAGGTTATTAATGACCACATGGCAATGTTTATTGAACTTGTGGAGGACATGGCAGACACTGAAGTTTTGGTTACATCAGAAATTGATGACCAACAAAAGATTTTGGAAATGTCCATTGGCGACCTTGGATTGTCTGTTAGAAGCACAAATTGTCTTAAGCGTTCAAATATCCTAACTGTTGGAGACTTAGTGCAAAAAACTGACAAAGAACTTGGAAAAGTTCGTAATTTAGGACAAAAATCACTTGAAGAGGTTAAAGCAAAACTTGTTGAACTTGGTTTTAATCTAAAAAGTGATGACGAATAAGAGGAGATAAAAAATGGCAGGATATAACAAATTAGGAAAAAGAGCATCAATCAGAGACTCTATTCTTTGTCGTCAAGTTACAGATTTGTTGTGGTATGGCAAAGTTGAAACAACTTATGCTCGTGCCAAGGCAGTTCAAAGAGTTGCAGAAAAGATTATAACTCTTGCAGTTAACACTTATCAAGACACAATCAAAGTAACAAAAACTGTAACTGATGAAAAGGGAGTTCAAACAAAGAAGGAAGTTATTAACGACGGTCCTTCAAAATTGAATGCTCGTCGCAAAATTATGGCTCAAGTTTATGACATTCAAGAACAAAGAATGCAAAAAGAGTCAAAAACAGCATTTGTTGCAAGAACCGAAAACATTTATCACCCACTCATTGAAAAGATTTTCAACATCTACGGACCTCGCTACGCAAATCGTAAAGAGGAACTTGGACAAGGTGGTGGATACACTCGTGTTCTTAAAATGGGACCACGCCGTGGTGATGCTGCTGAAATGGCAATTATTCAATTAGTTTAATTATTGTTTAATTTTTATAAAAAAGAATCACAAAACGGCTGCTGTGGTTCTTTTTTTATTTTAAATTTTGTATATTAGTTTAAATTTTGCTAGACTAAATTTTAGTTTTATGCTATACTACTAACCAAAAGGAATTTTTGTTATGAAAGACATTAAAGTTATAGTTTTTGATTTTGACAACACACTTTACTATGGAATTGATTGGACGAAAGAATGGGCAAATTATTGCAAAATTGGAATGAGAGAGGTGTTTTCAGAACTAACCGACAAGCAGTTTGATGACATGATAAAAAAAGAAGATGCGGGCAATTTTACCAGTAACAACATTGTTCGTATTATGAAAAAATACAAAAAAGACATAAATTTATGGCTAAATTTCAGGCAAATGCATGATTGCCACTTAGATTACTCCAATTGCAGTGTTGTTTCAAATGAGGAACTTCACAAATTTGCAAAAAAATATCATTTGTATGTTGTTTCTAATTCCATAAAAAAAGAAATGCAACATGTCATAAATTATTTTAAAATGGACACAAGTGTTTTTAAAAAGATTATCACAAACAACTATGAGCATGGAGCAGACAAACTTTATTATTACCAGCAAATCATAAAAAGCGAGGGGATTTTACCTCACCAATTGTTTGTTATTGGAGATTCTCAGTCCACCGACCTTGAACCAGCATTCAAAATTGGAGCTTCGGGCGTTCTTGTAAAAAATTGCAATTTTAAAATGGAAGATTTTGGGCTTTAATAATGGGTTTTGTTTTTTAAATTATTATATTTTTCAAAAAGAGCCAAACATTCTTTTTGGTCAATTTGTTCATAAAAATCTTTTTGTGGTGTCATCTTAAAGATTTTTGAAAATTTTTCATCTCTAAAACCAATCAAAGAATTGTCTTTGATTGATGCTCCAAACCAAACTTTTTTAATGTTTGCCCACAAAACAGCACAAGCACACATTGTGCAAGGT
>CAVEAP010000079.1:3849-4270 GCA_963613725.1 Mediterraneibacter torques | reverse complement strand
CAGGTGTTATATATTTCAAATTTCTTTTTCATCTTCATCAATATTTGCAATCCCCCTGGAGTTATATTGTTCTTTTCCATTAAAATTGCTTCCGCCAAAAACAAGCATGTTGTTTTCTTTTGCAAAATCAACAAGCATTAATTGCAATTCGGTCAAGCCCTTTTTCTTTTGCAAGTGTCAAAACTTTTTCTCAGTTCATGTCTTTGTTTGAACTTGCCGAAATGTTTGTTCTTATGTGCAAATCATTTTTCATTTTTTCACCTCAAAAAATTTATATCTTTATTTTATCATAAAAATCCAAAAAATCAATTTAAAAATTTAAATATTTTGTGAAAAGTGTGTTAAAAATGAATTTTTGTCCTTTTTAAAAAATTTTTCATAAAATAATGTCATGGAATTAAGTGTTTGTTTGATTGTGAAA
>CAVEAP010000079.1:0-3839 GCA_963613725.1 Mediterraneibacter torques | reverse complement strand
TATTGTTGTTGACACTGGTTCAACGGACAAAACAAAACAAATAGCAAAAAAATTTACAAACTTTGTTTATGATTTTAAGTGGTGCGATGATTTTTCGCTTGCCAGAAATTTTTCTTTTCAAAAAGCAAGCAAAAATTATGTTATGTGGCTCGATGCTGATGATGTGATTTTTGATGAAGATGTTAAAAAAATTCAAATTTTAAAGCAAAATTTATCAAAAGACACCTATATGCTAAAATATTCTATGCAAAGAGATGGCGGTTTGGAATTTTGTTTTTTTCGAGAAAGAATTTTAAAAAACACAGGTCAGGCGGTTTGGCAAGGGGTTGTGCATGAGGCAATTTCCCCGTTTGGAAAAGTTGAATTCGTGGACATAACAATTCATCATCAAAAAATTAAAATTGCTGAGCCAAGGCGGAATTTAAAAATTTATCAAAAACATTTAAGGCGTGGCGAAAAACTTTCATCACGAGCACAATATTATTATGCCAAAGAACTTTTTTTCAATGCTTTTTACAAAAAATGTGTGGTGCAACTAACAAAATTTTTAAAAATGCCAAACAAATTTCCACCCAATGTTTTAGACGCTTATTTAACGCTTTCAAAATGTTTTGTTTTGCAAAATAATTATAACAAAGCATTAAGCGTTTTGTTTGAAAGTTTAAAAAACATTGAGCCAAACAGTGAAATTTTGTGTGAAATTGGTGATATTTTTGTAAAAAAATCAAATTTTGTTCAAGCAATCATTTTTTATGAGTCTGCGTGCCTTTTAAAACCAAACTATGAAAGCGGGCAGTTTGTGGACAAAAATTTTTACCATTTGTTTCCGCATTTGAATCTTACCATGCTTTATTATAAAATTGGAGATTACAAAAATGCCCAAAAAAATCATGTTCTTGCCAAACTTGAAAATCCAAATCATCCATCGGTTTTGTTTAATGAAAAATTTTTTAACTAAAAAAGTTTGGTACTTTTAGTTTAATATTTTAAAAATCAACATAAAAAGGAACTTTGCGTTAAATTAGCATTGTTCCTTAATTTTATTTTGCGAATTTTTGAATCAAATTTTTTTGTATCAAGCAATTTGAGTAACAACCAAATAACCGCTTATGCCGTTAGCATCTAAAAAAGTTACCGAATTTGCACTGGTAACATAGATGTCAAGAGTGGAATTTTCGGCGGTGGTTTGAATAATGGCGCTTGCGCTTGTCATGGAATTGTTTTCAAGACTTCGTGAAGTTCCCGCAAGTGCGGTGCTGTTAAGTCGCAACTGGGCAAAGTCGCCCGTGGCACTGTTTGTGGGATAAACACCAAAGTCAACCTTGTAAGTTCCAATGTTTGGCAAAGTAACAACTCCAGTTGAAGTGTCAAGCGTTACTCCAGAAGATGAAAGTGTTAATGGTAAAACAAAAGTGCTGTTGTTTGCTGTTTGTTCGGTGGTTGAATAAAAACTTCCAAAACTTGCAACTTCCGTTGTCCCTGTTGGCCCGGTTGGACCCGTTGCTCCCGTGTCGCCAGTTGCTCCAGTAGGGCCGGTTGCCCCAACATCTCCGGTTGCCCCTATTGGGCCAGTAGGACCAGTAGGACCAGTTGCACCGGTTGGGCCCGTTGCTCCTGTTGCACTAGCCGAACCTGCGGGGCCCGTTGCTCCGGTTGGGCCAACAGGGCCCATTGGACCAGTTGGTCCAACAACTCGGCGTATTATAACTTTTTGGTCATTTTCATCACAGCAACAAAGATTTGAACCACATTGTCGGCATCCGCAAAAATTAAAAAAACTCATAAAATTTCCTCCTTTTGCCATAGTATGTTGTTTGATTAAAATGTGTTACAATCAAATAAAAAACAAACTTTTAAAACAAAAAAATTTTGAAATAATTTAAAATACACAATCTTTTTGTCATAAAAACATTTTTACAAACAATCACACAAAAATTCATTTTGCAAAAAACATTTCAAAAAAATATCAAAAAAAATAAAAAAATTTTGCAAAATTTAAAAAATCACAAACCAACGCACATTTTTGTTTGTGAAATTTTATTTTTTCTTTAAAATTTTTATTAATGTTGACTATTTTTTATTTTGAATGTTCAAACTTCTTTGATTTTGTTTGACTTAAATTTTAAAAAATGATATTCTTAAAATAAAAAAGGAGTTGTTATGTCCAAAAAGTTTTTAATAACTTCGATTTCGGTTGCAAGTGGATTGTTTGTGCTTCTGGCCGTTCTCACTGCACTTGTTTTTGCAAACGGAAAAGCACCTTTTGCTGTGGACACGGCGATTGCCGATTGGGCATATGGTGTTAGAGGCAAGCAGGGCGGTTTCTATTACTGGTTTTTTAGAATTGTAACTGAAATGGGATATTTTTATTTTGCGGTTGCCCTTGTTGTTATTATGGGGATAATTTGGAAATTCAAATCAAAAACTTGGTTTTTGGCGGGAACGCTTGGTTTTGCTTATGTGCTACATATCATCATAAAAATAATTGTGGAAAGACCTCGCCCAGACCAAACACTTTGGTGGGCATATGAAAGTTCATCAAGTTTTCCCAGCGGACACACAAACACCGCAACTTGTATGTTTGTTTTGTTGATTTTCTTTATTATCATTTCGCCGTATTTAAAAATTTGGGTAAAATCACTTTTAACAACATTGTGTTGTTTGGCAATTGTTTTTGTTCCTCTTAGCAGAATAATTTTGGGAGTGCATTATTTTTCTGATGTCATTGGTGGGGTGTTGCTTGGTGGATTTTGTGCAGTGCTTGGAATGATTGGCTACAAACTTTATTGTAACATAAAGGGTAAAAAACAACTTCAAGAAATTCCCAAAAAGGAAGCGAAGCCACCAAAACTTCCAAAGGGGAAAATTGCTGTCATAAATTTAAAAGATGAAAAAAACGATTAAAAAAACACCAATTATTTTGACTGATGAAACAAAATTTTTTAACGATTTTTGAAGAATAAATGTTTTGTTTAAAAATTTGTTTTTGCAAAAATGAAGCCTAAAAAACACAAAAAAACATGAAAAAAGTGTGTGAAAAACACAAAATCACACAAAAAACCAAACTTTCAATCAAAAGTTTGGTTTTTTATTAAGTTTTTGCACATTACTTTGGGCTTTGATATCGCCCTTGTGCTTTGTTTGGTTTTGTGAATTGTTTTGCTCTTGCAATTACAAAATCAAAATTATTTGTGCTTTTTGTAATGGTGGACCCTGCACACACAAAAGTTCCGCTTGCAAGGGTTAGTGGAGAAATAAGATTGCAGTTGCTTCCAACAAAAACATTGTTTCCAACAACGGTGGGGTGTTTTGTTCTTCCATCAAAGTTTGCAACAATCACACCACAACCAATGTTGCAATTTTTTCCAACAATGCTGTCGCCAACATAAGACAAATGACTTGCTTTGGTGTTTTCAAAAATGCATGAATTTTTTATTTCCACAAAATTTCCAATTTTGCAACCGTTTTTAACAAGGCAATTTGGTCTTATGTGAGCAAACGGGCCAACCGTGATGTTGTCTTTTAAGATTGAATTTTCAATCACACTGCAAATTATGGTGCAGTTGTTTCCAACAACCGAATTTTTAACAAGGCAATTTCCAAAAAATTTTGTGTTTTTTCCAATTTTGCATTTTCCCTCAAAACAAACATTTTTTATGCTTAAAAAATCTTTCAAAATTGCTCCTTTTTTGTTAAATTTTTTAAAAATTTTTTAAATTGATTTTGGCTGTCCTTTTCAAGCCCCATCAAAACATTTGCTTTCAAAAGTCCCAAAGGCGAGCCAAGGTCAAGACGCGTTCCATTTAAAAACACGCCAAAAAGTTTGTTTTGTTTTATTA
>CAVEAP010000078.1:0-4407 GCA_963613725.1 Mediterraneibacter torques | reverse complement strand
TGGAAAGTTCTGCACCCTCGCAAAAAAGTTTGTTTGCTTCATCAAAACCAACTTCGCCACTTTCAAGTTGATTTAAAATTTCTTCAAGTCTTTTTGTGCTTTCTTCAAAAGTCATTTTTGTTCCTCTTTTTGTTTTATTTCTGCTTTAAGTTTGCCGTCTTTAAGGCAAATGTCAATTTGGTCATTTGGATTTGCTTGATGAACCGAAGTAATGCGTTTTCCGCCCATTTCCACCGAAGCAAAACCTTTTTTTAAGATTGCAAGCGGATTGTTTTGCTCTATTTTGCTCATCAAAAGCAACAAATTTTGTTGTTTTTTTGTTTGAACATTAAGAATGCCGTGGTTTAATTTCAGCAAATTTTCTTTTAGCAAAGAAAATCTTTGCATTGCAACCCCTTCAAACATCAAAAGCAAATCTTTTGACTTTCTTAAAGTTTTGTCAAAATTGTTTTCCAAAAAACTTTGATAGGTTTCAAACAAACTTTTCACATTTGCTTGAAAATTTCTTTTTTCCGCACTCAAATCAACCGCCACAAGTTCAGCAGCAGCCGAAGGTGTTGGGGCCCTTAAGTCCGCAACAAAATCGGCAATTGTAACATCTGTTTCATGCCCAACTGCACTGATTGTCATTTTTTGTGTGTCAAAAATTGCACGTGCCACAAGTTCGGTGTTAAATGGCGCCAAATCTTCAAGCGAGCCACCACCTCGGGCAAGAATAATTAAATCAACATTTGTCTTGTCCATTTCTTTCAGCCCATTTGCAATGCTTTCTTCTGCCCCAACACCTTGAACCTTAACTGGAAACAAAACAATGTCAAGCATTGGATTACGCCTTGTTGTGATGTTGATAATGTCCTGAATAACTGCCCCCGTTTCCGAAGTCACCACTCCAACTCTTTTGATGTTTTTTGGCAGTGGTTTTTTGTGTTTTTCATCAAAAAGCCCTTCTTTTTCAAGTTTTTCTTTCATTTCCAAAAACTTTTGATACAAAAGACCAATGCCATAGGCTTTTATGGTTTGAACAACAAAAGAAAAACGCCCACCCTTTGTGTAGTAGTTTGGGCTTCCTTGCACCACAACCATGTCGCCCTTTTTTGGAAGATAATCAAGTTCCAAAGCATTAAAACGAACACACTGAAGCAATGCTTGTTCATCTTTTAAGTTAAAATAGGCATGACCTCGTGATATGTTAAAATCAGACACTTCACCAAAAATTAAAATGTTGTGTAGCAACTCTTCAGCGTTAAAAATTTGTTTTACATAGTTTGAAAATTGCGACACACTAACCATGTTTTCATTCATCAAATTTTCAAAACTCCCGCCAAAACTCCATTCACGAATTTTGAACTTTTGTCAAGCCCATATTTTTTGCTTAACTTAACTGCCTCGTTTATGGCAACTTTTGCATCAACATTGGTGTGCTTGATTTCATAGACTGCCAAAAGCAAAATTGTTTTGTCTGCTGAATAAAGTTGGTCAAAAACATAACCCTTTAAAACGCTGTTTAAAATGTTTTTAAGTTCAACAAAATTGTCCATAACCCCTTGGCAAAGTTCGGTCACAAAACTTAAATCATCATTTTCAAAATCAACTTCAAGCGAATTTAAAGTTTGTTTCCATTGACCTTGTGTTGCAGAAAAATCCAAAAAATTTTGCCCAAAAAGGCACTTAAAAGCAATTTCTCTTGCTTGGCTTCTTGTCATTATAATTCATCTCCATAAACAAAAGCCCCAACAAAGGGGGCAAGTTTTTTTATTTTTTGTCGGCTGTTACAAATTCCACACCCATAACTCTGACATTAATGTGTTGAACGGGCATGTTTGTCATTGAGGTAATGCTGTTTTTAATGTTTTCTTGAACCCTAAAAGCAACATCGGCAACTTTGTAGTTTGAATAAATGTTCAAATAAACATCAATCACCATTCCATCTTTGAAGTTTGAAATGTGGACACCCTCATAATAATTGCTTGAAAACATTTTTTTGAAAATGCTTCCGCCAAAATTTGCGCAAAGTGATGCCACTCCGCTAATTTCTTTGGCTGCAAGGTTAATTATTGAAAGCAAAATGTTTTTGTTGTATGTAACCAACCCATCTTGCGATGAGCCTTGTGTTTTAAGATTCATAAAACTTATTCCTCCACCCACTAAACTGTGATTAGTATAACATATTTTTTTGATTTTTGCAACTATTCAACAGGAATAATTTTTATGTTGTCAACAGATTTTCCAGTTTGTTCTTGCACAACATCAACAATTTGAGCAACCTCTTGGTCATTGAGTTTTTCGGCTTTTACCATAACATTCACATAGTTTTCAGTGAAAGAAACCACGGCATCTTCAAAGCCTTTTGCCAAAATATAGCCCTCTAAAATCAATTCTTTTTCTTGTTTTGAAGCAAGATTTGAAAGGGCTGTTTGTGCCTCTTGTTTTGCTTCGGTTGTTGAAGATGAACTTTCAATTATTGTTTTGTAGTAAAGCATTTGTTCGTTTCTTGTGTTGTTTCGGTCAATTCGGTAACTTTCAAAAAAGTTTTGATAGGTTACTTCGGTTGAAACCGTTGTTGTGCTTTGTTTGTTTAATGTTAAATTCAAAAAACCAGTTAAAACAAGCAGCGCCACCATTGAAACCAAAACCACAATTTTCTTTTTCTTTGTAATTACCATTTTAAATCTCCTTTTAATTGCCAGCAAAAATTTCAACCTGACTTGAATTTACCGACAAAAGTGCCTGAACGGCTTTTAGCAAATCTAATTTAACTCTTATGTTGTCCGCACCTTGCGCAACAACAATAACTCCTTTGACATTTGGCAAAATTTCCTTTAACACAATTGGAGTTGTTGAGCCGTTTTCATTAATCAAAACAGGCTCGGTGCTTACCGTTGTTGTTTCGGTTTTGTTTGTTCCACCCGATGAGGTGGAATTTGTTGTTTGACTTTTTTTTTCGTCTGTTTGTTTTGCAAGAACAATTTCGGTTGCTCCCTCAAAGGTTATCATCACCTTAACCTTTCCTGCCCCACTTATGCCACAAAGTGCCTTTTCAAGACGGCTTTCAAGTTCTTGTGCATATTGCGAAGTTGAAGATGTGCTTGAAACTGTTTCGGTTGATTGAGAACTTTTTTTGCTTCCGCCAAAATTAGCAAACCAAATCAAAAGAACCGCTACTGCCAAAAACACCACCAAATAAATTTCAATGTGTTTGATTTTTTTAAGTTTTTCAAACCACTTAAATTTTTTTAAAAACTTAATCATAAAAAACCACCTGTCCCTCAGTTAACCCCGTTTGTTTTAGCAAAAAATTCTCGACAGCCTCGTTGTTAATTATATGCTGATTTTCGTCTGTTAGAACCAAATTTGACATATCGACAAAAATTGTTTTTATTTTTAGCGTGCCATTTTCAAAACTTGCATCAAGCAAAAGATTAACATTTTTGTAGCCCATTTGAGCAAGCCCATTTTCCAGAATTTGTTTTGTTTGAGAAATTTGCTGATTTTCAACTGTTTCCAAAACACTTTGATTTGTCACACCCTCCTCAAAATCAAAACTAAACCCATTTTTCAAAAGTTTTGGAAGTGGACTTGCAATCACAAACACAATTATGATTGACATTATTCCTTTTGTAAAAGCATGAAGTCCGCCCGAGGGCAAAATCAGTTCCAAAAGAGCCATTAAAATGGTAACCCCCGCAACAGTCAAAACATAAACCGAAATTTCACTCATTTGCTTCTCCTTTAAAACACATTTGCGGTCCCCAAAACAAGACCAATTGTAACAAAGTAGGCAAACGCAACACCCAAAACAAGCATCACAAGCAAACTTAAAGTTTTTGAGGTCTGACTTAAAAATGATGAAATTGTGCTAGACACTCCCAAGGGTTCCAAAATTGCTGAAGCAAATTTTAACATCAAACTGCAAGCAATCATCATCACAACTGGCAACAAAATGCTTGAACACAAAAGCAAAATTCCACCAATTCCAACAACATTTTTTATTAAAACACTGCTTGCCAAAACCACATTAAATCCATCGGACAAATACCCTCCAATGATTGGAACATAACTTTTTACCGCAAATTTTGTGGCTTTTATGCTCACACTGTCAAAACTTCCTGCAACAATTCCTTGTATGCCCAAAATTCCCAAAAACAAAGCAAAACAAATTCCCGCACCCCACTTTAAAAGACTGGACAAAAAGTGCGACATTTTTTCAAGTTTTGTGCTTGGCGACAAATTTCCAACCACATTAAGCACAAACAAAAACACAAACAGTGGCATTATCACCATCACAAAAACTTGCACAACAACATTAGACAAAATTGCCATCGAGGGCTGAAAAATCCCCACCGAAACTGTGCCACCAACTGCGGTCAAAAAGGTCAGCAAAATTGGAAAAATTGCGTTCATTTGGGC
>CAVEAP010000077.1:0-4476 GCA_963613725.1 Mediterraneibacter torques | reverse complement strand
GAAAAGCAAAATTTCTTAAACAAAAATTATGAGCCAAAAAAATTTGTGAAAAATGCCGAAAACTTGTTTTTTACAAAAGGTTTTACAAGTGCCACGCAAATTGAAAAATTTTTTGATTGTCCTTTCAAGCATTTTGTGGAGCATGGACTCAAACTTTCCCAAAAACAAACCAGCCATGTTGACCAAGCAAACATTGGAAACATTTTGCACCATGTTGTTGAAAAATTTTCAATTTTTGCAAAAAACAAAAACTTAACCGAAAATCAAATCAACAATTTTGCCACACAAATTTTTGATGAAATTTGTGAAAGTGAAGAATATGAACATTTTTTGATTGATCCACAAAACAAAGTTTTGATGAATGGGCTTTTGGAAGAAAGCAAGCGAATTTGCAAAGCCCTAAATCATCAAAATCAACACAGCAACTACAAAACCAAATTTGTTGAAGCCTCTTTTGGAAGCAAAAATTTTGCAGACAACTTGCCAATCAAACTTGGTGATGGCAAAAGGGTTTTAAAACTCAAAGGAACTGTTGACAGGGTTGATTTTTGTGGCTCAAAATTTAGAGTTGTTGACTACAAAACTGGAAAAACAAAATCGGAATTTTCAATGAAAGACCTTTATTTTGGTTCAAAATTGCAACTTTTTATTTACATGAAAGCAATTTTTCAAGGAATGAACAATGTTTTGCCAACAGGGGCGTTTTATTATCCTTTGCACAATGACTATGAAAAGGGTGTTCCAACTTTCCCTTATCAAAAATATTGTATGAATGGAGTTACAATCAATGATGTTTCAAACTTTTTTGACCAAGATGACCAAGTTGATTTTGGACATCCAAAAAGCCCAATTATTGGTTTTTCTTTAAGAACGGCAAAAGAAGTAAAAGGTTCGGGAACGCTTGAGCTAAAAGACTCGAACCAACTTGTGTCTGAAAATCAACTTTTAAGAATGATGGACTATTCCGAAAAAGTCATGGTTTGTGCCATAAATGAAATTTTGGAAGGTTACATAGAGCCGAAACCAAGAAAAGAATCTTGTGACTATTGCAACATCAAAAGTTTTTGTCCAACAAAAAGGTTGGGGCAAGATATTATGAGAAAAATGAACACAAAAGTAACAAAACAAACATTTGAGGAGGTTGTCCAAAATGAGCAAAACTCTTAAGCCAGAACAAAAAACAGCCATAGAATTTGAAAACAGTGTGCTTTTGCCGGCAAATGCGGGGAGTGGAAAAACTTTTGTCATGCTTCAACGAGTGCTTTATGCCATAAAGCACAAAAATGCCAGCATTTTAGATTTTTTGTTAATAACTTTCACCGAATCAGCGGCGGGGCAAATGAAATCAAAACTTCAAAAAGAACTTCTAAAAGCCTACAAAGTCGAAACCGATGCCAAAACAAAATTGCACTTAAAAAATCAAATTAACCTTATTTCAGTTGCCGACATCAGCACAATTGATGCTTTTTGTAGCAAAATTGTAAAAAAGTATTTTTATGCTCTGGGGGTTGAGGCAAACATCAACATTTGTGATGATGGGTTAAAAAACACTTTAAAAGAAAGGGCATTCAAAACAACCTTAAACAATTTTTGCAAAAATGAAAATCAAGATTTTTTTACATTAGTTGCCGATTATGACAACAAGCGAAATTTTTTAATCTTAAAACAAATCATTGTCAAATTGCAAGAATTTTTTGAAAATGAACCAAACAAAGATGAATTAAGACAAAAAATGCTTGATGTTTATCAAAAAAATTCAAATCCAATTTTTGAAACTCTAAAAGATTGGGCTCTTTTGTGTTTTGATTATTACGCAAAAATTTTTGAAGACTACAAAAAAGAGGCACAGTTTTTAAAAGCAAAAAACACCGAAAACACTTGCACCGAAATTTTAAAATTCTTAAAAATGTTTGACAAAAATTCTTCTTTAAAGCAAATTCACCAAGCAGTTTTTAATGTAAAGTTTTCTGCCATGAAAAATGACAAAAACCCAGATGCTCAAGAATTGTATGAAAATGTCAAAAAAACAAAAGGTGAAGACCTAAAAAAAGATTTAGACAAACTTAAAGAATTGTTTGTGTTTGAGGATTTTGAAAAAGTCAATGCTGACCTTTTGTGGTGTGAAAACAATGTGAAAATGATTTTAGAAATGCAAAAAGAGTTTGAGGAGCATTATCAAAAACAAAAAAAGCAAAAAAATGTGTTAGATTTTGCTGACCTTGAGCATTTTGCTCTAAAAATTTTAAGACAACCAAACCTAGCAAAAGAAATCAGCAAACTTTATGAGCAAATTTTTGTTGATGAATATCAAGATGTCAACGACATACAAGAAGAAATCATAAATTTGTTGTGGAAAAATGGGAACAATGTTCTGTTTTTGGTGGGGGATCCAAAGCAAAGCATTTATGGGTTCAGACACACAAACCCGCAAATTATGTTAAACAAATTGCAAACTTTCACACCAGACAGCAATTACACAAGGGCAATTCCACTTTTGTATAATTTCAGAAGCAACAAAAGTGTGTTGGAATTTTCAAACTTTTTGTTTTCAAAGTTGATGACCACTCAAAATTCCAAACTAGATTACAAATCTGAAGGTCAGTTTTTGGTTGGACTAGAGGATTTTCCAGAAAATCCAAATTTTCCATCAGTTGAAATTGACATCATAAACAAAACGCAAGAAAAAGAAGAACAGCTTGATGAAAGCAAAGTTTACAGTGTTAAAAATGATGAAATTTGTTTTAAAAATGACCTTTTGCCTGCACACTCTGAAGCAAGCATAATTGCCAGCAAACTTGCCGAAATGTTTAAGGAAAATTATCAAATTTTTGATGTTGAGCAAGGCATTAAGCGTGATTTAAATTATAGCGACATTGCCATTTTGTATCGCTCTCGTTCGGGCTACATAAATGCTGTTATATCCGAACTTGAAAACTATGGAATTCCAGTCAAAAAAATTAGTTCCGAAAAAGTTTTTGAAGAAAGTGAAGTTCAAGTTTTAATAAATTTTCTAAAACTTTTAAACAACACCGATGACGACTATGTTTTAACAGGTTTTTTAACGGGAATGGCGGTTGACATGGACATTGAGGAGCTTTTAAGCCTTAAAAAAGATGAAAATTTGTCTTTTGCTCAAAATGTGCTTCAATCAAATCACCCAAAAGTTTTGTATGCAAAAAGTTTGATTGAAGAGGGCAGAAAAGAACTTTTAAACAATTCAATTTTTCATGTTTTAAATTGGTTTTTAGAAAAAACAAACTACAAATCAAAACTTTTGTCTTATTCAAACGGGCAGAACAAGGTTTTGAATGTAACAGTGTTTGTTGATGATTTAGAATCAAAAAATTATGGCGGAGATTTGGTGTCCTATTTGGCTTATCTTGAAGAAAATGATGATTTTAAGGTTGAAATTAAAAATGGGGGAGAACAAAACGCCATCAGTGTTATGACAATGCACCAAAGCAAAGGGTTGGAATTTCCAGTGGTTTTTGTCATAAACATGTCACGTCAATTTAACATGAAAGATTTAATTCAGCCATGTTTGTTTTCTGAAAAATTAGGGCTTGGTGTGGAGCGTTTTGACAAAACCGAGCGTTTTAAAAATGAAACGATTGCTCGAAATGCCATAAAAGTTGAACAAAAACAAAAACTTTATGCCGAGGAGTTAAGACTTTTGTATGTCGCTTTAAGCAGAGCCAAAAATCATTTGTTTATGCTTGGAACATCAACATTGAAAAATCTAAAAAGCGTGCAGTCCGATTTTGCAATTTACAAAAGTTCAAACTATTTTGACTTAATTTTGTCCACACTAGACCAAAGTGCCTTAAATTCACTTATGGATGGAAAGGAAAATTTGAAAATTTGCACAAACAAAGAAAAAAACACTTTTGTTATGGTCAATGTGTTTCCTCTTGTTGAAAATCCTAGTTATGTGTCACAAACAAAAGAACAAGACAGCAAATTTTTGGAACTTAGTGACACAATTCTGCAAAATGCACAAAAAAATCAACAAATTTTGGAAGAGCAACACAAACAAAGTGGAATTGCCCTAAAAAACAGTGTAAGCAGACTTATGGAAAAAGAGGATAATCGTGAAAACATTTCACACACTTTCAAAAAGTTTGAGGTGTCCGAAAACATGGCAAGTCCCGACAAGGTTGGAACAGCCTTTCACTCCGCAATGGAGGTGGTTCCTTTTGACCTTTCCAGCGAGCAAGAAGTCCGAGATTTCCTAGAAAAAAACATGGAACACGAACAGTTTTTGCTGATTGACACACAAAAGATTTTTAGGTGCCTTCAAAACTTAAAACCACTTCTAGAGGGGGCAACAAAAATTTTAAGAGAAGCAAAGTTTTATCTTTATGAAAAACACAACAAATTAGTGCCAAATGGGACAGATGACAAAATTTTAATTCAAGGAATTGTTGACCTTGTTATATGCAAAAAAGATGGTGCAATTTTGATTGATTACAAAAC
>CAVEAP010000076.1:794-4502 GCA_963613725.1 Mediterraneibacter torques | reverse complement strand
ATATGTTATTGACCAACATGCAGCACATGAAAGAATTTTATATGACAAATTGTTGGAATCAATTGATCACAATGAATTTTGTGGCCAAATGCTTCTTGTCCCCGAAATTCTTGAAACAAACAACGCTGAACATCAATTTGTAATGGATAATATTTCTAATTTAAGAACAATTGGTTTTGAGATTGATGAATTTGGCAACAACAGCTTTAAAATTTGCACAATACCAAGATATTTACCAAATCTTTCAATTAATGATTTTTTTAATGAAATATTGAAAGATTTAAACACAATTTTAAATTTACAAACAAAAGATTTAGTTGTTGAACGACTTGCGCAAACAGCGTGCAAACATGCCGTTAAGGGAGGAGATGATTTAACTAATGAAGAAATTATAAACCTTTTGGAAACTTTGGCACGAGAAGAACCTCAACTTCAATGTCCACATGGAAGACCTTTTGTTGTTGAATTAAAGCGCTATGATGTTGACAAATGGTTTAAAAGGGTTGTGTGATGAAACAAAAATTGTTACTGATTGGAGGAAGTACTGCCGTTGGAAAAAGCAAATTTGCTTTAAATCTTTCCAAACATTTGAACATGGAAATAATATCCGCTGATTCTGTGCAAGTTTACAAAGATTTGAATTTGGGAACTTCAAAACCCACAATTGAAGAAAAAAATGCTTGTAAAATTCATTTAGTTGACATCAAAAATCCTAATGAAAAATTTAATGCTTTTGATTTTGTGACTTTGGCTACAAAAGCCATACAAGAAATAAGAGAAAAAGGCAAACTTCCAGTTGTTGTTGGGGGAACAGGGCTTTACATAGAAGCACTTTTGTTTGCTTATAGTTTTGAAAAGCAAAAAGAAAAACAAAAACAAAGTAAATATGATTTTAGGCTTTATGTGTTAAATCAAGAACGAGAAAAACTTTATCAAACCATAAACAATCGTGTTGACAAAATGATTGAAAATGGGTTGATTTATGAAGTCAAATTATTAAAGCAAAGTGGATTAGAAAAAACTTGCCAATCAATGCAAGCTATTGGTTACAAACAAATCTATGATTATTTAGATGGAGAAATTGCCCTTGAAAAAGCATTGCAAAAAATGAAACAGGCAACAAGAAATTATGCAAAACGACAAATTACTTGGTTTAAGCATATGCCGGCAACATGGGTTGATGTAGACACTCAACTCGATTGGGCTTTAGCAAATATTCTAAATGAATTTAGTGAATATAAAAAATAACAAATTCAAGTATTAGTTAATGTGATTTGAAACAACAAAAAAGGGACATTAGTTTTTGTAATGTTCCTTTTTGTTTTTAACATTTGTCAAATTTTTAAAGATTTCTAATAAGTCCAACAACTTTTCCAATAATTGAAACTTCTTTAAAATACATTGGTTCCATATTTTTGTTTTCGGGCTGAAGTCTATAAATACCATCTTCTTTGAAGAATCGTTTTATTGTTGCTGAATCTTCAATTAAAACAGCTACAATATCTCCGTTTGACGCTGTATCTTGCCGTTTAATAACAACTTTATCACCATTCATAATTCCTGCATCAATCATGCTTTCACCTTGAACAACTAACATAAAGAGGTCATCACCACGAAAAAGTCCTGTTGGCATATAAAAGACTTCCTCAAAATTTTCTACCGCAAGAATTGGTTGACCTGCGGTAATTGTTCCAAGCATAGGAATTGGGCTGTAAGAACTAATAAATTCAAGAGCAAGATTTTTTTCTTTTTCTTGTTCTGGAGAGTTAATAACTTCAATTGCACGATTTTTAGATGCTCCACGATGAATTTTACCTTCTTTTTCAAGATAATTAAGGTAATAAACAACTGTTGATGTTGAATTTATATTTAAATTTTCACACATTTCTCTAATAGAAGGACAAAATCCATTTTGTTTTTTATAATTTATGATAAACTCATAAAGAGCATTTAATCGCATTTTCATACTTTTTTTCATTGCAAATACCTCTCTTGCATTATATTATAACATAAAAACTTATTCAAGTCAAACATTTGTTCTAAACTTTTTTTGTTTCTGTTTCATCGTGAAGCTTTACTTTATTCGCGGCTTCTTTCCTTATGTCATCACTCATTGCAGCATAATGTTTTCTTGTTGTATTCATATCTTGATGCCCCAAAACATCAGCAACAACATAAAGATCATTTGTTTCACGATAAAGATTTGTTCCAAAAGTACTTCTTAATTTATGTGGTGTAATTTTTTTTAGTGGGGTAGCTACTTTACTGTATTTTTTTACTAAATTTTGCACTGCTCGTGTTGAGATTCTTCTTTTTTGAAGAGATAAGAACAAGGCTTTCTCTGTGGTTGGCAATCCTTTTATTGTGTATCTCTCGTCTATGTATTTTCTTAAAGCATCAGCAACTTCTTCTGAAAAATATAAAATTGCTTTATTACCACCTTTTCGTGTGATTACAAAACTGTTGTTGTCAAAGTTAATGTCTTCAAGATCAAGTCCAACTAATTCGCTAATACGAATTCCTGTTCCTAAAAACAGTGTTACGATTGCGATATCACGCAAATTAGTATGTCTGTGAAAGGCTTGTTCGGTTGGTGTTAGGGCATAACCAGTTTCAACTTGATCCAAAAAATCCTTCATTTCATCTTTTTCAAGCCTAATTATTGGTTTTTGATGAAGTTTTGGCAAGTCAACTTTTTCTGTTATGTTGGCTTTTAATTTTTCCTTTTTAAAGAAATAGCCAAAAAATGACCTTAATGTACTTAATTTTCTAGATTTTCCTCGTTCATCATTTCTGTATGTTTTTCCCTTAAATGTATAAGTGTTAAGGTAATTTAAAAACAATTCAATATCAAGCATGGTAACTTCATCTAAATCAAACAAACTAAATTGTAAAATTTTTTTGTTTTTAAATTTGTCAATTCCTTTTGTTAAAAAATCAAAGAATATCCTTAAATCATATGCATAGTTTATTCTGGTGAGGGGAGTTGTTTGATTTTCAATTCCCAAAAAAAATTCACTACAAAAATAGGGAAGTTCTTTCATTAAATTTCTGAGCCTAATGTTAATGTTATCTTTTCTTTCAATATAATATTTATCAGACATAATAAAAACCTCTTTTTTTGTTTTATAACTATATTATAACATTTAAATTTTTTTTTGTCTAATGTTTTTACATGTTTTACGCACAGTTTTAAGAATTTTTTAATTTATTACAATAAAAATATAATTAAAAATTTTTTAATTAAATAGCATTTTAGTTTTAAAGATAATAATTTTGGATATAAGCAAAAAATCAACAATAAAATTTTTATTTCATTGATTTTTAAGTTTTTGTGATGAACACTTATTCATTAAAAATTTAAGTTTTATGTCTCAAAGAAGTTTACAACAACTTATAATGTGAAATATAATATAAAGTTTGTTTTATATATAGAGATAGATTTAAGAAAATTATTTAAATATTAAAAAATAAGTTAAATTTAATTAAAATTGATATATCTTTTATTTAAGAGATATACTATGCGTAAAACTTGACTTTTGCGAATATTTTGCAAAAGCCCCACCCTATAATTTGTCTTAAACATTACCCATTTGTTTTTAATTTTTTGTATATATTATGGTATTTTTATTTGTAAATAGATTATATAAGGATTTTTTGAATTTTTAATGCAAAACTAAAAAATATTTAAAGTGAAAAGTGGATTGT
>CAVEAP010000076.1:0-780 GCA_963613725.1 Mediterraneibacter torques | reverse complement strand
CAATGATAGTAAAAAATCACCATTTTTTAACAATGTGCGTTTTTGTTTGTAATCATGAATAATGCTTTCAACAATTTTCCAAAAATTTGTTGAATGATTAAATTCCAACATATGTGCAAGTTCATGAACAACAACATAATCAATAATATCGGGTGAAGCCATAACCAGTCGCCAATTTAATTTTATGTCATCATTATGACTGCAACTCCCCCACAATCTTTTGCTGTTTGACAGTGAAAAACTTTTTGGACTTAATTGCATAAGATTGGCAAAATACTGAATTCTTTTTTCAAAAATTTCATTAGATTGCGCAATCAAATAATTGCTCAATAATTTTTTTTGTTTTGTTAAATTCCCCTTATATTTTGTTGGAATAAAAAAACAATCTGTTGTTACTGCTAAATTTTTCAAATTTTCAGCAAACACAACTTCTTTTGTAAAACCTAAAAATAAAATTTTTTTGTATGACATAATATCTGAATTTAAAAATTTGTTTTGCAAAATTTGGTGTTTATGAAAATTTATCCAATCTTTTTTTTGTTCCACCACTGCTTCAATTTTTTGAATGGGACAATTTGTTGGAACTCGCACAATCAGTTCTCCAATTGATGAAATTTGAATTGAAATTGAGCGTCTTTTTGAACGTATAAGTTTATCTATAACCATCTTTTTAATCCTTTTTGTAAAAATTATAACATTTTTTTTCATAATTATCAAATTTTTTAAGTAGTGTTTTTTGTTTTAATTTGTTAAAATATTGTGTAAATAAATATTTTTTAG
>CAVEAP010000075.1:0-4505 GCA_963613725.1 Mediterraneibacter torques | reverse complement strand
TTAAAAAACAATCTCTTGCAATTTTTTTGTTTTAACACAACAAATTTTTTGGCCTTGCTGATTTTTAGCAAATTGGGCGAAATTTTGGCTCGTTTTGTGGTGGCAATTTTATTTTTGCATCAACACAATCAAGGGTTGATTTTTTGACGGTGTTTTGGCTTAGAAGTTCACTTAGTTCTTCAACTTTTTTTGCCTCCAAATTTTTGCTGTCATTTTCATCAAATTTTGCAAAATGGTTCAAAATTTTTCCAGTGGTTGTGCCAGCACGACATTCCATTTTTTTAGCATTTTCGGTTAGCATCAAACATCTTTGCTCTTTAATAATTCTTTGAAAAATTTGCTCTTTTGAAAAACTTTGTTTTTTGGTGAACTCAAAACAATTTAAAACTTCATTTTTCAAATTTTCAAATTCAGGATTTTTGAAGTTTTGCAAAACAGTGCCAAGCCAAATGGTGTTTGCAAGTGTGCGTGTGGCATAGTTTGTTTTTGTTTTAACCCCAACTTTGCCAAGTTCGAGGTCCAAGATTTTGCTTAAAAATTCAGGTGCATTTTTCACACTTCCAACACAAAATTCATGCAAATATTTGCACATTTCATTTTTGTCCAAATTTCTGCAAGCAAAAGGGAAAAACAAGTTTTCAACAATCAATTCTGGTTGATATTGTTTTATGACAAAATCAGACGCTTGCATAATTATTTTACGTTGCTCTATGTCAAAATCTAGCACATCACTTAGTGTGGCAAAAAAACACTCATCATCATCTCTTGGCAAAGTTTGAATTACCACATTTGCTTTTCCATCTTCAAAAAGTGGAATTTCCCTTTCATCAAAATACTTTTCTTGTTTTGTGCCAGCACAAAATCCTTGAGTTTCATAAAAATTTTTTCTTGTTTCTTTTAATTTGTCAAGGTTAAGCTCCACACTCAAAACATCAATTTCCTCTTTGTCATTTAAAACAAAAACTGGGAAACTAAAGTTGTCTTTCTTCATTTTTCATCTCCAAATAAATTTTACTTAAATTTGCCTTTTTTAGGGTTGGCGTTACGGTTTTTTGAATTTCTGGTTCGTTAAGTTTTTTGCATTTGTTGTTCAAATTGTGAATTTCAACCTCATCAACAAGCGTTTTTTCGCCGACAACAAGGCTCGCAAAAACTTTGTGTTGTTTTTTATCAAAAACAAGTTCAAGTTCAGGGAAGTTTTCAAGCGAACCCTTTTTCATAAACTTAAAAACTTGCTCCAATTTTTTTGGAAGTTGGTCCTCAAAACCTTTTTCCGAAAATGATTGCCTAAGTTCATCAACAAAAGCAAGATAGTGAAAAACTTGGCTTTCCTCGGTGGGATTTTCAATTTGAGTGGCATAAACATAAACCACTGGCGAAAGTTCAACAAAAACAAGGTCCAACACAAGTTTTGGAATGTGCTTTTGGCGAATTAAAACTTGAAAATCATCTTCATCAAAATCAAAGGTAAAATCTTCACAAAAAAAGGCATCGGCTTCTTCAAATTCAAATTTGGCATGCTCTTTGCTTTTTTGCAAAAAGTCATCAAACTCTTCCTTTGAAAGTTGGTTTTTAAGCCGACAAAGTGTGCTTTTAACTTGTTCTTCGGCTTTTTTTGTTTCAAAATCAACAACCTCATTTTCACTCATTTGATTGTCTTTTTCAAATGTATCTTCAAAATCTTTCATTTTTTCTCCTTAAAATTTAGGACTTTCTTGTTTTCGACTTCGTTTTGCATTGATGTCTTTGCAAACAGCATTAAGGTGACAAAATTCAACCTCTTTCACTCTTTGTGTGCCTAATTCATAGACATTTGCAAAAACTTTTGGAGCAAACGGACCTTTGGGAGCAATAAATCCAAGTTCAAGTTCTGGAAAAATGTTTTGACCATTTTTTTGAATAAGTGGCGTTTTCAAATACACAAACAAATCAACCACATTTTGAGTGTCATATTCACTAACATGATTTTCTTTGAACATTGTTTTCAAAAACTCTTGAAAAGCACCAAATTGATAGGTTTTTGCCATAACCGGCTTTTTGTTGCTGTCCAAATTCCGCCCAAACACCTGAAAATTTTGCTTTTGCTTGTCCAAGCCAACCGTTCCAACAAAACATTCAAAACCATTAACACTGTGGCAAGTCATGTTCACTTTTTCCACAAGTTCAAGTTTTGGACATTTGCGAGCATGAATCACAATCACAATTTTTTGTGACTCTGTTAAATTTTGCTCATCAGAAGTGTTTTCAACAATATGATATTCTTCCTCTTTTTCCATTTTGTCTGCTCCTTTACGTTGTAATTTTATCACATCTTGAAGCAAAATTCAATACCCCAACCCAAATTTGCCGTTTTTTGCCCAATTTGTTTGATGTTTTGCCTTAAATGTGCTACAATAACAAAAAAGGAATTTGTTATGGAAAAAATTGAACTTGATGGCGAAATTTACTATTACTTAAACAACCGCTTTGTGGACAGCAGTTTTTGTTCGGTGGACAAAAACACTTTGGAAAAACTTTCGGCGCTTTTTTACAAAAATCTTGATTTTAACACTTTTTCAAAGGAAAAACTTTTGGAATTCATCAAACAAAACAAAGATGCCGAGCAACTTGCCATTGCAAAAAACGCCTGTGCGGTTGGACTTGAAAAATTTGGAGCAGATGAAAACTTTGTGAAAATGGTTTTGCCAATCTACACCTCAATTTTGCGAGGTCTTGGAATGCCCAACCTTGCACTTGATGTTGCACAAAAACACACCGACCTTTGCCCAAATTGTGACAGCCCTGCCCTGTGGATTTCGGTGGCTTCGGCTTGTTTGGACCTTAAGCAATTTAAAGATGCCATGATGTATTTAAGTTTTGCAAAACAAAAAAAGCGTGGACACAAATTTGAGGAAGAAAGCGAATTTTCTGCGGTTGAAAATCGCCTTAAAAAAGCACTTGGAGTTGATGAACTTTAGGCAAAATTATGCCAAAAACAAGGTTACTCCAAGTTTTTTACACTTCTTCTGTTTTTGTATAATTCAGCGCCCACATCTTGACTTTTTTGCCATTTTATGGTAAAATTAAAAGTAGTGAAAAAGGAGATTTTTGGTTATGATTATTACGATTGATGGAGTGTCTGGTGCTGGAAAAACAACAATTGCAAAAGAAGTTGCAAACAAATTTGAATTCAAGTTTTTGTCAACAGGAATGCTTTATCGAGCAATTGCCCTAAATGCTGTTGAACTTGGAATTAAAAACAGTGAAGAAGACCGTGTTTCGGACATGCTTTTAAACACCAGCCTTAGAATTGGAGAATATTGTGGTGAAACAATCATTGTTTTAAATGGCTTTGATGTTACAGATGAATTAAATCAAGTTAAAGTTGAAAGCCATGTTGCCGAATTTTCACAGCAACCAAAGGTGCGAAAATTTGTTCGTGCAATTCAATATGATTTTGCAAACAAGAGCACCAATGTTATTGTTGAGGGGCGGGACATTGGCTCGGTGGTTTTTCCAAGTGCCGATTTAAAATTCTTTTTGGATTGTGATGCGAAAGTGCGAGCAAAACGCCGTAAGGAACAATTGACACACGAAAAAGGAAAGCACCCCGAAATTGCACAAATTTTAAGTTCACTTGAAGCACGAGATAAGCAAGACAAAAACCGTGAACTTTGCCCACTTGTTGTTCCAAATGGGGCAATTGTTGTGGACAGCACAAAGTTAAGCAAAGAACAAACCGTTGAAAAAATTGCAAAACAAGTTGAAAGACAAATTGAATTTAACAATCAACTTGCCGATGAATATTTTGCTCAATACAAACAATTTAGGTGCAGGTCGCAAAATCCAAAAATCTCAGCAAACATCAAACCTGCAAAATTTGAACAAACATTTGGTCTTTAAAGGAGAATTTATGATGAATTTTAATGAAGCACAAAACACCGTTTGCAATGTGTCTTTAACTCTTGATAACATTGTTAGAAATGGAAAAATTGAACAAGAAGCAAAAAATGAACTTGAAGGAATTTCAACCACACTTTACTACTACGGAACAAAAAAGGCAAACGGCCCACGAAAAACTGTTTTAAGTGAATTGAAAGATGTTTGTCTTGAAGCATCTTCAAGCATTGCTCAAGTTGTTAAAACTTTTGAGATTGAGGGAAAAGACGGCGAACTTTTGGAAGATGTTTCAAACGACCTTTTGGTTATAACTAAAAAATTCGAACCGAAACCCAAAAAACAATCAGTTCCAACAAACGTAAAAACTTTGGACGAATTTATTTAAAAAAAAGTAGTTTATCTTAAAAGACAAACTGCTTTTTTATTCTTTAACTTGCTTGTTTTCGGTTGGCTTGTTGTTTTGCTGTTTAAGTTCTGTTAAAATTTCGGTCAAAAGTTCTTCGGTGGTTGGCTTTGGTGCTGGCTCGGGAGTTTTGTTTTCTTCTCTTAACTTCTTTGTTTCTTCAACCAAAATTTTGTGGTTTTTCATGTTAACACCACGCTCTTTAAGTTGCACCCTTTCGGCT
>CAVEAP010000074.1:2590-4583 GCA_963613725.1 Mediterraneibacter torques | reverse complement strand
TGAAAACATGAATTTTGAGTTTGTTAAAGCACCTTCGCTTCCTCAAAAATTCAGTCCACAAAGTGCGTCAAAGGTTGTGTTAGACAAAATTTTAGGAGAACTTGAAACATGAAAACAAATTTGGGGTTTGCAATAACAGGTTCGTTTTGCACCCATCAAACCATTTTGGAAATTTTGAAAAACTTAAAGAAAAATTACAACATTTTGCCAATTTTTAGCAAAAGTGTTAAATCCACAAACACACGATTTGGCTCGGCTAAAAACTTTGTGGGTGAAGTGGAAAAAATAACAGGTCAAAAAGCCATTTCAAACATTGTTTTGGCTGAACCAATTGGCCCAAACGAAAAAATTGATGTTTTGGTGATTGCCCCTTGCACTGGCAACACTTTGGCAAAACTTGCAAATGGAATTACTGACAACGCCGTAACAATGGTGGCAAAATCTCATGCCCGAAACAACAAGCCAATTGTTGTTGGGATTTCCACCAATGATGCGTTGGGGCTAAATGCTTTTAATGTGGCAAAACTTTTGAATCAAAAAAATTTCTTTTTTGTTCCTTTTTGGCAAGACAATTTTGAAAAAAAACCAAAATCACTTGTGGCAAATTGGAAAAGTTTGGAAAACACCATTGAGTTTGCTTTGCAAGGAAAACAAATTCAACCACTTTTGGCAGTTAAGGAGGGAGAATGATTTTTAAGGGAAATTGCACAGCATTAGTCACCCCATTTTGCAAAAACGAAAAACGCATTGATTTTTTTGCACTTGAAAAAATTTTGGAAATACAATTAAGGTCAAAAAGTGCCGTTTTGGTTTTGGGGACAACGGGCGAAAGCCCCACATTAAGCCAAAACGAAAAACTAATGCTTGTGAAATTTGTGAAAAATTTTGTTAAAGAAAAAATCCCTGTTGTGGTAGGGGCAGGGAGCAACAACACAAAAACAGCCTGTGAAAATTCAAAAATTTTTGAGGACCTTGGAGCGGACGCACTTTTGCACATAACACCTTTTTACAACAAAGCATCACAGCATGGACTGGAAAAACATTTTGAAAAAGTTGCAAACAGCACAAATTTGCCAATTGTTCTTTACAATGTGCCCTCTCGAACGGGAGTTAATCTTTTGCCAAAAACAGTTTTTAGGTTAAGCAAAATTTCAAACATTGTGGGCATTAAAGAAGCAAGCGGAAACATAAATCAAATTTTTGAAATTTTGACTTTAACAAAAAATTTTGATGTTTTTTGCGGAGATGACACTCTTGTTTTGCCCGCTTTAAGTGTTGGAGCAAGTGGGATTTTTAGTGTGATTGGAAATTTTGCTCCACAAAAAATTCAAGAAATGTGTCAAGCATTTTTTAAGGGAAACATCAAACAAGCACAGCAAATTTATGAAAAACTCTTTTTGCTAGCAAAAGCAATGTCTTGCGACATCAACCCAATGCCAGTTAAGGCAATTTTGAAAATTTTGGGAATTTGCGAAAACAAATCACGGCTTCCTCTCACAAAAATTTGTAAAAAAAATTTTGTTATGTTAAAAAAAATCATTCAAAAAAGCACGCTTTTTTAGGCTTGTTTTTTTGTTTTTAATAAAAAACCTTGTAAAACTAGAAAAAATGTTCAACTTTATGCCAAAATTTTTAATAAAACAACCTTATTTTTGCCAAAAATCAACAAAACGCTTGCTTTTTGTTTTTTTTAATGTTATAATGTTCGCATTAAATATATAAATATATTTAAGGAGAAAAAATTTTGGCGGGAAAAATAAAAAATTATTTGGCCGATGAAATATATAATAACATAGATTATGATGAAACCATTAAATTTTTAAAAAAACAGGCAGGGGACAGAAAAAAACTTTTGGACACAAACTGCCATGATGGAAAATTTTTGCAAGAACTTAAGGAGCAAGGATTTGAAGTTAGTGGAATTGTTGCTTCAAAAAAAGATTTGGAAAAAGTTAGCGACAAGGTTGCTTGTCCTATTTTTAAATCATCTGTT
>CAVEAP010000074.1:0-2580 GCA_963613725.1 Mediterraneibacter torques | reverse complement strand
AAATTTAAAAACTATATTGAACTTGACATGGCTTTGCGAAAAATGACAAAATGTGTGAGCGATAATGGAATTGTTGTTTTGCAGGTCATAAAAATGGCAAACACTGGAACTCAAAAAACTGGTGGCAATTTGCTTGACAAAAGTGTTGCAAAACGGAAAAAATCAAAACTTAAAGTTGTAAACACTTTTAAAAAAGGAAGTTTTTCTTTCAAGCAAAAAACAAAATACCAACTTTTTGATATTGAAAAAATCACTTATATTGCAATAAAAAATGGGCTTAAAATTGTTGATGTTGAAAGAAACAACAGCGTCGGTCTTCCTGGAGAATTTGGTGATAATGTTCAAATTGTGTTCGAAAAAAACAAGGACGAAACAAAAAAAGAAAAGAGCAAACACAAAAGACAATTTGTTACAAAAAAGGGAAAAGTTAAAACTCTTTCACGAAAAGTTCATTACACAAGTTTGGTTGCCTTTGTGCTTGTTGGATTTTTTCTGGGAACAATGGTTGGCGATTTTTATAACAGCAACTTTACAAGTCAAGCAAGTTTTGACTATACCCCATTGCAAATTCAAGAAGCCTATGCCCTTGATGAAAGCAAAATTGCCAACCTTGGTGATGAACTAAAACAAAGTGATAATCCAATTTTTGCCTATATGAAAGCGGAAAAACTTTCCTATGGTCGCACATTTTCCATAAATGAAGACGGAAGCCTTACTGTTATGGGTGTGAACCAAAAAATTGCAAACATAACAACAATCAGCCCAAGCAAACGAACAAAAGTGGCAGCGAGCATTGGAATGATGTCGCTTGCAACAAAAACCATTTGGACAAAAGATGGCGATTTGGAAAAAGTTGAGCAATTTAGCGGAGCACCAAAAGACCTTTCGGCAGAAGATTTTGCAACAACATGGTCTGCCCCAGATTCAAAAATTTCAAACACAGAGGAATATCGCAGTGTTTGGGGAGTTGTTCCAGCATGGATTACTCCATATGTGATTTGCTCCAGCACAGTTGCCGAAACCTCAAAATTTTCTGCCGAAGGCGAAGATTTTACGGCAACGCTGAAACTTAAAACCGAATACAACACCGTGGCTGGAGATAAAACTCCACTTATGGCATATGCTTACTACATTTACCAAATCAATTCAATGAGTGGAGTTGTTGTTACTGATGTTACATTTTGTAATATTACATTTACAATAGACAAAAATTTTAGACTTAAAAAAGTTGTTGTTGAAGAACAATATAATGTTAGATATGGTGTTATTCCAGTAACTTGTCCTTCAAAACTCACACAAGAATTTGTGTATGATTAAAAAAATTATTAAAAGGAAATAAAAAATGACAAAAGTTTGGTGGCAATACATGCTTGCATTTTTACTCTCGCTTTGTGCGGGAACTTTCTTTACTATTTTAACCTTTACCCCAGCAAGCAAAAGTATGACAATCAGCGCAACAAGCAAAGTGCTGTCAGCACTTATGGAAACACGAGAAGGAACTGCACAGTTTGACCTTTCTTTTGTTTGTGATGGTGTTAACCTGAAAGCAAACGGAGAAGCCGTGTTTAATTTGTCTGATGAAAACCCATCAATAAAACTTTTGATTGATGCCGATTTTAATGGCAACAATTTTGATGTTAATGTAACCTTTAAAAATTCGGTTGCCTACATTCAAATTAACAACACCACTTTTAAATTGAATGTTTCTGGTTCAAAAATTGAATGTCTTAATGACATTTTGCCTCTGCTTGCACCATTTGTTTCAAAAATCAATCTTCCTTTTGATGTTTCAAACATTTCAATGGACTCACTTCAAAATCTTGTTACTGAAGCACAAGAAAAAGAATTTGATGATCACTATGAAATTATTTTTCCACTAGACAAAATCATTTCGGGGCTTGGAAATGCTGTTTTGGTTTCTGACCTTGAATATCACATCACAAAAATTTATTTGGACAATTCACAAACAAAAAATGAATTTGTCCCAAAATTTTCGCTAAACTTTAATGCAACAACAAACCTTGCCGAAAAACCTGAAGAAATTCAAGTTTTGCCAGAGCAAGAAAAATTTGCTGACATGACAAACAGTTTTGATTTTGCAAACATTATTTTGGCAAATCTTAAAACAGATTTTGCCTTTGAACTTTCCACCAACCTTTTTGGGCTTGACAATTTGGGCAGTGGGGTTTTGAGCCTTGATGACTTTAAGGCAAAACTAAACCTAAATGCTCTTGGGCTTGACACCGAAATTGTTTTTGCGGACAACACAATTTTTGCAAGTTGTTTTGACACAAAACTAAAAATCACAACCAGTTACATCAAAGAACTTTTAAAAAATCAATTGCCAAATCTTGACTTGAATGGGCTTGACCTTAACAAAAGCCTTGATGAAATCACACAAAAGCTCAAAGATTTTGACCTTAACAAACTAAATGACATTTTAACTGTTTCTGAAACAGAAATTGAGTGTAAAATTTCTGATGAAACAGAGGGCAAAACAACCCAAACAGTTTTGCAAAAAACTTTCACTCTTTCTTTAAGTGATTTTGAAGTTTGCTTTGTTTGTCAAGACAGCAAACT
>CAVEAP010000073.1:0-4583 GCA_963613725.1 Mediterraneibacter torques | reverse complement strand
TGTGTCCAGATACGCTCGATGCGTGCCTTTCGGCACTTACTTCGGTATGACAATGAGGTTGGCGATTCTCTTTTGCTTTTTATATAAAGTAAGGTTAAATGTTGTTTAGCAAGGTTTGATGTGTCGATTGGGTTTTTCCCTCAAATGAATTGGTTAACGAGATTCTTCAAAGATAGCCCCCGAAGATGGGTTCAGGATGACACCCGAGTTGGGGTGAGGTTGTTAGTTGTTGTCATACCGCCAAATTTGCGAGCAAATTTGCCAGACACTGCGTTAGCAGTTCTGCCACTCAATTTGGGTTGATGTTGTGTCGAGTGTATCTAGGGCGGAATGCCCTTTGACTGCACTACGCTGGGACAGGGTGTTCTTCTTCCAAACTTTTCGTTGTCACGGACACATTCGTGTCCAGATACGCTCGACTCACTTTGTTCGCTTCGGTATGACATTAAGGTTAAACCTCTTTTTTTAATTTTAATTTTGCTTGACTTTTTGGGCAGTTTGTGGCAAAATAAATTTTGAGCAAAATTGAATTTTGAAAAATTTACAAAAAAATTATTGCCCAAAAAATATGCAAAAAAGGAAAAAATATGGACATTATAAATGTTTTGTCACAAAAATTTGACATCAAAGAAACTTATGCAAAAAACATTGTGTCGCTTTTAGATGAAGGTTGCACAATTCCGTTTATTGCAAGATACCGAAAAGAAATGCATGGCAGTCAGGACGACCAAACCATTCGTGAGTTTTCGGACAGCCTAAATCAACTTCGCAATCTTGAAAAACGAAAAGAAGAAGTTGTTAAACTCTTAACCGAGCAAGGAAACCTTACTCCAGAACTTGAAAAGCAAATTTCCGAGGCGCTAACTGTTACTGAAGTCGAGGACATCTATCGCCCATTCAGGCCAAAACGCAAAACTCGTGCTTCAGTTGCTATTGCTGCAGGACTTAAACCGCTTGCCGACACAATTTTGGTTCAAACAAAAGACCTTAACCTGCTTTTGGAGGCGGAAAAATATATTGATGCGGAAAAAGGCATTGAAACCGTTGAGCAAGCACTTCAAGGTGCCAGCGACATTATTGCCGAAGTTGTTGCCGATGACCCAGAGGGCAGAAAGGCACTAAGACAATTTTGGTTTGACCATGCAAAAATCACTTCTGAATGGAAAGAAGAAAAAGATGAAAAGAAAGTTTACGAAACCTACAGCGGTTTTGTTGAAGCACTTAAAACCATTCCATCTCACCGCGTGCTTGCACTAAATCGTGGCGAAAAAGAGGGCGCACTTAAAGTTGATTTTGTGATGAAGCCAGAAGACATTGTTGCTTCTGAGCAAATTCTTTTGAAAGAGTTTGTGAAAGGAAGTGTGGCTTTAAAAATTGATGCAAAAGACATAAAGGCAGAACAACAAGAAAAAACCGAAGAAAAAGATGCAAAAGGCAAAAAAGAAGAACATTCTGCTTCAATTGTTATTGTTAAAGGAATCAACCTTACAAGAGTTAATGAAAAAACTCCAAAAGCCGAATTGGGCGTTCAAGATTTTGTTGTTGAAGCAGTTTTAGATGGTTTTTCAAGACTTTTGGCACCATCACTTGAAACCGAAATGCGTGCAAGCCTAACAGACACCGCAAACGAACAAGCAATCAAAATGTTTGAAAACAACCTTGAACCACTTTTGTTGCAACCACCACTAAAAGGAAAAATTATTATGGCAGTTGACCCAGCCTACCGAACTGGTTGCAAAATTGCCGTTATTGATGCCAACGGAAATGTTTTGGACCACACTGTTGTTTATCCAACTCCACCACAAAACAAAACCGAAGAAGCAATCAAAGAACTTTCAAACCTTATTTACAGACACAAAGTTAATGCCATTGCCATTGGAAACGGAACAGCAAGCAAAGAAGCAGAAATTTTTGTTTGTGAACTCATCAAAAAAGTGGAAATTCCAGTGCAATATGCCATGGTAAACGAGGCGGGAGCCAGTGTTTATTCTGCATCAAAATTGGGTGCGGAAGAATTCCCACAATATGATGTAACAACCAGAAGTGCGGTTAGTATTGCTCGCAGACTTCAAGACCCACTTGCCGAACTTATTAAAATTGACCCAAAATCAATTGGTGTTGGACAATATCAACACGATATGCCACAAAAACGACTTGGCGAAGTTTTGGAAGGGGTTGTTGAAAAGTGTGTTAACAGTGTTGGTGTTGACCTTAACACCGCCAGTGTGCCACTTCTTGCACAGGTTAGTGGACTTAACATGGGAACGGCAAAATCAATTGCTGATTTCAGGGCAAAAAATGGTGATTTCAAGTCAAGACTTGAACTTCAAGATGTTCCAAAATTGGGGGCAAAAGCATTTGAGCAATGTGCGGGCTTTTTGCGTATTCCAAATTCAAGCAATGTTTTGGACAACACTGCCGTTCACCCAGAAAGTTATGGTGCTGTTCAAAAACTTTTTGAGCATTTCAAAATTTCAAAAGAAAACATTAACGAAGAAACCATTGGGCAACTTGAAATTGCTGTTCAAAAAGAGGGCGAGCAAAAAATTGCCGACCTTTGCGGAGTTGGTGTTCCAACCCTTTTGGATATGCTTGCCGAACTTAAAAAGCCGGGCAGGGACATTCGTGACAGCCTTCCACCAGTGGAACTTAGGGGCGACCTTTTGTCGATTGAGGACCTTAAGGAAGGCATGATTTTGAATGGAGTTGTTCGCAACGTTATTGACTTTGGTGCATTTGTTGACATTGGAGTTCACCAAGATGGACTTGTTCACATTTCGCAAGTTTGCGAAAGATACATCAAACACCCAAGCGAAGAACTTAAGGTTGGCGACCGTGTTAAAGTTAAGGTTATTGGTGTTGATTTAGCCAAAAACCGCATTAGTTTGAGTATTAAAGATGCACTTAAGGAAGAAGCAAACTAAAAGCACAAAATTTTTTGAAATAAAAAAAGGAACAATGCAAAATGTTGTTCCTTTTTTGTTTTTTAAATAATGAATTTTTGTGGCAAATTTTTGAAAAAATGCAATTTTTAATGCAAAAATCATGTTTTTTTAACTTTTTTGTGGCAAATTTTTGCAAAACACTTTTCCACATTTTGTGTGTTAAAGGTCAAGATTTTTGTCAAGATAGGCTTTAAGTTCATCAACATGAATTCGGTCTTGTTTCATGGTGTCACGATTTCGGATTGTAACGGTGCCATCTTCAAGTGTTTGAAAGTCCACGGTTACACAAAAAGGTGTTCCAATTTCGTCTTGACGGCGATAGCGTTTTCCAATTGAACCACTTTCATCAAAGGTGCACAAAAAGTTTTTTGCAAGCATTTTTTTAAGTTCTTTTGCTTTTTCTGACTGTTGTTTTTGAAGTGGCAAAATTGCAACTTTGTAAGGGGCAAGTTTTGGTGAAAAACGCATTACAATTCGGGTTTGCCCATCTTCAAGTTCTTCTTCGTCATAGGCATCACACATCACAGCAAGTGCAAAGCGGTCGCAACCAATGGTGTGTTCCACCACAGTTGGAATAAAAGTTTCGTTGGTGAATGGATCGGTGTAGGTCATTTGCTTTCCGCTGAATTCTTGATGACGGCTTAAATCCCAAGTTCCACGGTGGTGAGTTCCGCTGATTTCATCAAACCCCCAAGGAAATTTGTATTGCACATCGCAAGCACATTTTGCGTAGTGGGCAAGTTTGTCGTGGTCCTTAAAACGCAAATTTTCAGGTTTTATGCCCAAAAACACAAAAAAGTCCATGGCAAATTGTTTGTAAAACTCATAAAATCCCATTGCTTCACTGTCACGGCAAAAAAGTTGGTGCTCCATTTGCTCAAATTCAAGTGTTCTGAAAGTGAAGTTTCCAGGGGTAATTTCATTGCGGAAGGCTTTTCCAATGTTTGCAATTCCAAAAGGAAGTTTTGCTCGTGTTGTGCGTTGAACATTCAAAAAGTTCACATATTCACCTTGTGCTGTTTCGGGGCGAAGATAAATTTTGCTTTGTTTTTCTTCGCTAACTCCTCTTGAGGTTTCAAACATAAGATTAAAGTTTCGAATGTCTGTCCAATTTTGATTTCCACAATTTGGGCATTTGATTTTGTGCTCGGAAATATAGGCAAAAAGTTCTTCTTTGCTCATAGCATCGGCATTAACTTCAATTCCTTTTTTGCTGGCATATTCTTCAATAAGTTTGTCGGCACGGTGGCGAGTTTTGCACTCTTTGCAGTCCATCAAAGGGTCAGAAAAACTGTCCACATGACCGCTTGCTTTCCAAACTTCTGGGTTCATTAAAATTGAACTGTCCACGCCAAAACTGTTGTCGCTTTCTTGCACAACTTTTTGCCACCAATATTTTTTTATGTTGCGCTTAAGTTCAATTCCAAGTGGGCCATAGTCCCATGTGTTTCCCATTCCGCCATAAATCTCACTGCCCTGAAAAACAAAACCTGTTTTTTTGCAGTGGTTTGAAAGTTTGTCCATTGTTAGTTGTTGTTTCATTTTTGTTTTTTCTCCTTAAAAACAGATATCAACACAAATTATATCAAAAAGGCACAAAAAAGTCAACAAAAAACAAAAAATAACAAACTTTTTGTT
>CAVEAP010000072.1:0-4588 GCA_963613725.1 Mediterraneibacter torques | reverse complement strand
ACATATACCTTGTCTTCAATTTCAACCAAAATAAAAGTGTTAAAAATTTTTCCAATAACTTTTATAGATAACAAAGCAAAATTTTTAGAAAATCCTTCAAACAAAAACTTTTGAAAAACAGGTTCAGGTGTTGCATCTGGGTCAAATGCTAAAGCTTTTTGCTCACGGAGTTTGATTGGATCATCCATTGGTTGATAGAAAAATTGCTCATTTGGGTTGGTGGTTTGTTTTGAAGAATTTTGCTGATTTTGTAACATTATTTCAGATAGTTCAATTTCCCTACCTTGAGCAACACTTGATGAAGTTTGACTTGTTGTTTCGGGCCATTTAAAAATTACGTTGTTTGTTGACGATGCTGAATTTGCGTTTTCATTTTGCGAATAATTTTGCATTGGAGTTACACTTTGCCTTGTTGGAATTTCTTCATTTAAGCTTTGTTTCTTAAAATCCATCAAGGCATGATCAACAATATGATTCATTGCTCCAAAAATTGCTTGGGGATCTCTAAATTTTATTTCTAGTTTATTTGGATGAACATTCACATCAATTTCATCAATTGGAATGTTAATATATATTAAAAACATAGGATAAGTTCTTGTCATTAAATAATCTTCATAAACCCTTCCAACTGCAGTGCTTAACAACTTTGAGTTTACATATCTGCCATTAACCACAATGTTTTGATATGTTGTGTTTGGTTTTGCAAAATTGGGTTTGCAAATAAATCCATTTATTTCAGTTTCACCAGAAACACCGCTTATTGGTATAAGATTTTTTAAAACATTTGAGCCATAAACAGCATATAAGGCATCTTCAGGTCCTGTTCCTGAACTTTGAAAAACAATTTTTTCATCACAAATATAAGTAAAAGCAACACAAGGATTTGCCATTATAAGTCGAGACACAATTTCGTTTACAGCATTTTCTTCTTGCTTTGGTTTTTTTAAAAATTTTCGTCTAACAGGAATGTTAAAAAACAAATTTTTAACAGCAATTTGCGTTCCAGTTGGTGCTCCAACTTGTTTTTGTGAAACAAAATCTCCCCCATCAATTTCAAGAAATGTTGCACTTTCCTCTTCCGCTGTTTTTGAAATTATTTGCACTTCACTAACTGAAGCAATTGATGCTAAGGCTTCCCCCCGGAAACCTAGTGTAAAAATATTTTCAAGGTCTTCAGCAGTTTTAACTTTGCTTGTAGCGTGGGGTAAGAATGCTTTTCTGATTTCACCCGACTCAATTCCTTGTCCATCATCGACAACTTGAATAAAAGAAATTCCTCCATCCACAATTTCCACATCAATATTTTTTGCTCCAGCATCAATGCTGTTTTCAATAAGTTCTTTAACAACGCTTGCAGGACGTTCAACAACTTCACCTGCTGCAATTTTGTTGAACACACTAGGCTCTAAAATATTTATTTTTGCCATTATAATTACTCCTTTAACATATCTTTCAATTCCGCCAATTTTGAAATTGCTTCAAGTGGTGTTAAGATGTTTGGCTCTATTTGTTTAAGTTTTTTTATGACTTCTTCGTTTTTGTTTTGATTTTCGCTAACTGGTTGAGACACTCTTGAATCAAAAATGAAATTTTTTGTGTTCATGTCCAGTTCTTCGTGAAAATGTAAAACTTCTTTTGCACGGTCAACTACTTCCTTATTAATACCTGCAAGAGTTGCTACTTCAACGCCAAAACTTCTGTTAGCACTTCCGGGTAAAATGTTGTGTAAAAAAATGATTGTGTTATCAAATTCTTTTACTGCAACTTGAAAATTTTTTGCACCAATAAGACTGCCCTCAAGTTCTGTAATTTCATGATAATGTGTTGCAAAAAGTGTGAAAGCCTTGATTTTTTGCGTTATATATTCCAACACAGCCCATGCAATACTCAATCCGTCATATGTAGATGTGCCCCTTCCAATTTCATCAAGAATAAGCAAACTTTTGTTGGTTGCATTGTTAATAACATTTGCAACCTCAATCATTTCAACCATAAAAGTACTTTGCCCCATTCCAAGATTGTCTGTGGCTCCAATACGAGTGAAAATTCGGTCACAAATTGCAATCTCAGCACTTGTTGCAGGAACAAAACACCCCATATGTGCCATAATAGTAATTAGAGCAACTTGTCTCATGTAAGTGCTTTTTCCTGACATGTTTGGACCTGTTATAATCATTGTATGACAAACATCATCAAGACTGGTGTTGTTTGGAACAAATCTTTGATTTTTGATAATTTTTTCAACCACAGGATGTCTTCCTTCAAAAATGCTTATATGGTCAATTTTTGAATTAATTTGGGGCTTTACATATTTGTTTGTTATCGATGTTTTTGCAAAAGAAATCAAAACATCAACAGTTGCAATGTTTTGTGATACTTTTTGTAATTTTTCAATGGACTTTTTCATCTCTTCTTTTATTGAATCAAAAATTTTTAACTCTAGTTCCAAAGCATTTGCTTCCGCCCCAACAACTGTTTCCGCAAGTTTTATAAGTTCTTGTGAAGTAAACCTTTCTGCAGTTGCTAATGATTGTCTACGCTCAAACCTAAAAGGAACTTTTTCAATTTGATTTGTTGGAACTTCAAAAAAATAACCAATCAAATTGTTAAATTTGATTTTAAGATTCTTTATGTCGGTAAGTTCTCGTTCTTTTGATTCAAGATTGGCAATCCAAGTTCGCCCATTTTTGACTGCAGACCTAAATTCATCAAGTTCTTTGTTAAAACCAGACTTAATAAAATTTCCATCTTTTGCTGTAATCGGAAGTGGATTTTTGGGGTCTTCTTCAACAAAAGCATTACTTAAAAGGTTGTAAAGTTGTGAAAATTCATCCAAATACTTGCTACAACGCTTTAACAATGGCGAAGAAAACTTATCCAAGATTTTTTTGATATCAGGTAATTTTTGCAAGGATTTTCCCATTTCAAAACAACCTCGTGGACCTACTGAGCCATAAGACACTCTTCCACAAATTCGTTCAATGTCTGCAATAGTGCTTAAAATCTCGGAAAGGCAGTCACGATTCAAATTGTCTTTCACAAGTTCTTCAACAGAATCAAGACGCTCATTAATAAGCTCTTCATCACGCAATGGTTTGTCTAACCATGCCGAAAGCATACGCTTTCCCATGCTTGTTTGAGTTTGATTAAGCACCCAAAAAAGAGAGCCTTTTTGCTTTCGTTCAAAAATTGTTTCAGAAAGTTCCAAATTGAGTTTTGCTGTTGCGTCTAAATAAAGATAAGTGTTGTCTTTTTGAATAGTCAATTTGTTAATGTGGTCAAGTTTTCTTTTTTGAGTTTGTGCAACATATTCAAGTAGCGCCCCACTGGCTTGAACACCTTCGGTTTTATTTTGACAATCAATAACTGCCAAACTTCCAATTTTTAATTGATTTAAAAGTGATTGTGAGGCATTTTTAAATTCATAGCAAAAATCAAGATATTGATAAAATTTTGGAACCATGCCAGTTTTGACTGCTGGAATTTCATCACTTTTTAAAAATGCTGTTGAATTTGAAATGATTTCACTGGGTTTAACACTTACAAGCAAGTCATTAAGTTTGCTTAACGCATCAGGACCAACAAAAGTTGTCATAAAAAACTCACCAGTTGAAATATCCAGCCAAGAAATTCCTATTTTTGTTTCATCATTATAAAATACTGACATCAAAAAATTGTTGTTAGAAGACAAAATATCTTCTTCCATAACTGTTCCCGGAGTTATTATTCTAACAATATCCCTATCAACAATTTTCCCAGGTTCAGGCTCACTTAACTGTTCGCAAATTGCAACTTTAAAACCTTTTTCCAAAAGTCTTGAAATATAAGTTGAGCAACTGTGATGAGGAATTCCACACATTGGTGCTCTTTCTTCTAATCCACAATTTTTCCCCGTAAGAGTTAGCCCTAATGTTTTTGAAACAATTTCAGCATCTTCAAAAAACATTTCATAAAAATCACCCAAACGATAAAACAAAATAGCATCTTTATTTTTTTCTTTTATTTCCAAATAGTGGCTCATCATTGGTGATATGCTCATCTATTCCACCTCTCCATACAAATTACCCCCACTGTAGTCAGTTATTTTGATATTTGCAAAATTTCCAACACTAAGTGGTTTGTTTTTCTTAATTTTCACAACTTTTCCGCATTGAGTTTTTCCAATGTAATGCATTGGTCTTTCCTCATCAACAAAAACATATTTTTGCGTTGTGTTAATAAAACTTAAAAAGTGCTTGTTTGTGAATTCTTTTTGAATTTGCAAAAGTTTGTGAATTCTTTGTCTTTTCACTTCTATCGGCAAATGACCTTCCATTTTTTCAGCAACAGTGCCCTTTCTTTTGCTATACATAAATATGTAAGCATTGCTAAATTGAACTTCTTTTAAAAGACTTACGGTGTCTTCAAAATCTTCCTCAGTTTCACCAACAAATCCAACAATTATGTCTGTTGAAATTGAAAAATCTTTGATTTTTGCTTTCATTTTTTTTATGATATTCAAATATTTTTCACGAGTGTAGTTTCTGTTCATAAGTTTGAGAATATGATTGCTTCCACTTTGAATTGGCAAATGAACAGCCTTGCACAC
>CAVEAP010000071.1:0-4596 GCA_963613725.1 Mediterraneibacter torques | reverse complement strand
GAAAATGGAACCGAAATTTCAAATTCCCAAAGTTATGATTTTTGGTATGAGGGCAGGACAGATGTTTTTAACAGCGATATTGTAAATCCAGATTATCTTGCAAAATACACAAAAACTTACTATAATGTAACAATTGAATTTAATGATAATCCTAATGTTTCAAAAAATCTTGAAGTTGATTCTAGTTGCATAGTTCCTTTAAAACAACAAAACCTTTTGTTTAATGACAATGTTAGAATGCCGGGCGTTGAAAGTTTTCAGTATGATTCTTTAACCTCAACTTTTTCATGGAAATTTTTGAAAAGTGCCGACAATTACATTTCAAGTTTTGGCTATTCTTATCGCTACATGTCAAATGGGGAATTCATTTCCAACATGCAATATGGCTCTTTTGACAAACCAAAAATCAGTGAAGATGAAAACTATGTTTACTATTCAGTGCAACATTTGTTTGACTATGCGGGAACAGTGGAATTTTCTTTGTGGCCATATTCTTCGGCTCAAAATGTTCAAAGTGGTGCAAACAAAAAAACAATTATCACACCAATAAATGTAAAACTTTCCACACCAGAAAATTTAACAATAACTCAAGATGTTGAAACTCAAAACATCTATGTTTCATGGTTACCAGTCAAAAATCAAAGCATGTCTTCAAGTTCTTATTATGTTTCTCTTTATTGCTACAATTCTCTAACAGATGAAGAGGGTGTTTTGCTTGCGGGCAAAGAAATTGGTTTTTCAAACTCCACAATCACCATAAATGCTTCTGAAATCTATCCAACCTTGCTTTATGAACGCCTTATTATTCGTGCAGAAGTCTATGCAATGGAGCATGAAGTTAATGGTGGAAAGTATCTTCAAAGCAACAGTGTTTACAGTGAATTTTTTGAGTATTTTCCAGTAATAAATCAACCACAAGTCAGTCTTGATGGTTCAAAACTTTCCATCACAAAACTTCAAAAAGAATTTGCAAACCTTTACACTGTTTATTATTATTTTAATGACGGAAGTGAAGAAAAAGATGTTAAGGTTTTGGGTGAATTTAGCACAGAAAATGGGCAGAGTGCTGATTCAAAAATCACATTCCAAAACGGAAACATAACTCTTTCGGCATATCTTTCTGATTATCTTAATTACAAAGAAGTTAGCAACGGAAATTACAATGTTTTTGTTGTGGCAGAAAACACTTCGTGGCTTCAAGAAGATGGCTCTTACATTTCAAGTGAACCAAGTGCCGAAATTGTTTTTGAGGTAAGCCAAATTTTTGACAGCACATCAATTAAATACATCTATGGTATTACAGGCACGCAAGAAGATTCTGACAAAGATGGCGTAATTGCAACTTTGGAAGTTTGCTTTAAAAAGGTTACAGGAAAAAACAATCTTGGAAATGGACAAACCGAAGTTGTTAATGCTGGTGGTTACAAATTTAACCTGAAAACTAGCGGTTCAACCATTTTAACTTTAAGTGTGGTTGCAACCAAGGAAGGTTTTGAGTTGGTTAGAACCTCAAACCAACAATTTGTTTATGAAAACGGAATTTGGACAATCAGTGAAATTGATGCCGAAACAAAAGAGTCAAAACTTCTTGCAACTTTGCAAGATGGGGGAAGTGGTTATTATATTTTTAAATATTATGGCACCACACCAATGACAATTAGTTCAAGTTACAGCATGGAAATTGTTGTTTTGGAAAATCTTGCAAAACATTTCAAACAATCAGCTCCTGTTTCTTCTCAATTCAAACCAAAAGAAAAAGTCATAAAAACTCCACGAATTGGCTTCAAAGATGAAACATCTTATCAAAAAGCTTACATTGTAACAAATGAAACAACACAAAAACCTCAAACTGTTTACATTGAAAAAACTTTATACAGCAACTATGACCAAGCAGGAAACAATGCTCGTGTTGATGTTGTCGTAAAAACTGTTTATGGCGATACTTTTACAGAAAAAACTTTTGAACAAGTTACTGTAAGCAAAGTTTCATCAAATTCGGGTTTTTACAGTTATTCATTTAATCCAAGTGAACTTTTTGGAAGTTACCAAGGTATTTATGAAATCACAATCAGATTCCGTGAAACCACGGTGGCAGTGCCAAGTTCTTATTCAAACCCAATCTATGTTTATCATTCCAGTGCTTTGGGTACTGTTGAGAATGTGCAAGTAACAACTGGTGAAATAGGAACAACAACTCCCGTAAAAGTTAACATAACAGTGCTAAAAACTTTGATTACAAGCAATTTCAAAGGTTTTGATTTAACTGTTTCAACAAAAAGTGATGAAAAAGATTTTGTTCCAACAACAACAAATTTTGAATTGGGCATAACCGAGAACTCACCATATTATGACAACTATGAATCAACCGAATCATTTTATGTGTTCAAATACACAATTCCAATTGGCTCCATAAATGGTTTTGAAAATCCAAATGATTCAAAGAAAACTGTTACATGGCAAACTTTTGATTACAACTTTGAATTTTCAGTGAAATCGGCAAGTTTTGAGCCAATTTCTGCAAGCGAATACGAAAATGTTATTGGAGTTGACCGCTATCCATCGGTTACCGATGATGGTGTGTATAGTGAAATGAAAAACAACCCAATGCCAGAGAGTTTTGTGTTCAAAACAGAATCTGAAGCAAAATCTTATGTAATCATCACTTCTTTAAGAACTCCAACACCATCAAACCTAAAAATGCTTGAAGACGGTGTTGTAACTTGGGATGTTGTTGAAAACTCAGCCTATGGTTATGTTTATTATGAATGGGACATTAAAACGGGCAATGTAACACTTTATTGCTATGACAAAACCACAAATCAACCAAAAACAATGTTGCTAAAACAACAATCAGGCAAACTTTATTTTGATGATTTGTGTGAAGAACCTTTTTATCTCACAAGTTTTGAGGGCTATCAAAATTATTATGAGTCCACAACAGACATGAATTTTTGGTTTGAAGCTGAGCAAAATTCCTTTACAATTCCAAACTTCAATCAAAATGACCACACAAAAATCTATGGTGCAGTTGTTTGGGCAAAATCAAAAACTGAGGGTGTGGGCTATTCCGCAACTGCTTACAACACTTTTTATGTTGGCGGACAAGAATTGTCCAACTTTGACATGACAATTGAAGTTGTTGATGGGGTTTTCTATCTTGTTTGGGACGATCCATTTGCAAACATTTCACAAGAAATTTTGAATGACCAAAACAGATTTGCAAAATACACAATCTTTTTTGACCGCACAAATTATGAAACAAAAGTCTATTCTTTAGCATCGGGAAGTTTGTTTAGCATGGTTGACGGAAAAACATTCCTCACTTTGGGTGAAAACATAACAGCTGATGAACGAAAATGTGTTGTAACAATGATAATTTCTGATTTCTATGTTCAAGATGAACTAAAAAAACAACACACCATTTTGAAAGGTGAAACAATTTGTTGTGATGTTAATTTGCCTTTAAAAATCTCAAGCACTGTTTGGCTTAATGTGGAAATCAGTGAAGACCTTACTGACTACACACTCACATGGAAAGCATCAAAGGCAATTGACAGCAACAACATTGCAACCAAATATGATTTTATTTTAACAAGCACTGATGTTGTTGCAAGTGCATTCAGTCTTGGTGCTGACGGCATTTGGAAATATTCTTCAAACGGAAACACACTTTCTCCTTATGACCAATTTTCAGTAACAGTTCCAACTTTTGATGAAAACACAACAACTTACATTCAAGCAAGTCTTGCTTTGAACACTTTTGCTGTGCCAATTGAAGTTAATCTGTCGCAAAACAACGATGACATTATTTACACCGCAAACATCACACAGTGGGTAACTCAACTTCAATCACTTAAAGTTAGCAAAGATGGGCAAATTGTTCCATATGTTCCAAAAAACATTTACAAACTTTGGGGTGTTGTTGCTTCAGACAAATCGCAAAACATCATTTCAACCAACAATCTTAGCGGAAGTGGTGTTGGTCAAGATTTTGATGAAAGCAAAACAAACATAACATTTTATGAGCAATCAAGCACAGTATTTGATTTTAACTACAAATTCACCGACAATGGAAAATTGGTTGATGGCGAACGAAAAAGAACAAAACTTTTAACATTCAAGGCTCTAAATGATGATTTTGAAAGGTCTGCATTCAAAATTGAAGTAAAAGACTTTGATGGCAATCAAATGGTTCTTGATTTGTCTGGAAATGAAACAAAAACAATTTATTATGCACAAAGTGGCATACAATCCACCAGTCTTACTTTGTTCCCTCTTTCAAATGGTTCGGGCAACGATTTTTACATCAAGGGGACAACCAGCACAACCATAACTTTGGATTTAACAAGTTATTTAGAGCAAATTCCTGCTGGAAATTACAAATTTTATGTTACCATTGTTCCAGTCAAGGTAAATTCTTTTGTTAGACTAGGAAACACTGTTGAATATGAATTTATCAACAACAGACAACTTGAGCTTGACTCTAACATCAAATATGTTGATGTTGTGGTTGACAGTTATGTTGAAGGGGCAGACAGTGCCACAGACAGTGAAACTTTTGGTGAACCAATTTTTGTTACTGAGCATAGTTTGCTT
>CAVEAP010000070.1:0-4608 GCA_963613725.1 Mediterraneibacter torques | reverse complement strand
AACCTTAACGGTTACGGGCAGGCTTTCAAGCATTGACCCAAATCTTCAAAATTTGCCAGTGCGAAGCAGTGAAGGAAAGGACATCAGAAAAATTTACAAGGCAAGCCCAAATTGTGAACTTATGTCTGCCGACTATTCCCAAATTGAGTTGCGACTTTTGGCGCACTACTCAAACGACCCCGCACTTGTTTCGGCTTACAAAAACGGTCAAGACATTCACACCACCACCGCAAGTCAAATTTTTAATGTGCCTTTTGATGAGGTAACACCACTTCAACGCCGAAACGCCAAAGCGGTTAATTTTGGAATTATTTATGGCATAAGTCCGTTTGGACTTTCAAAAAATGCTCAAATCAGCGTTGCCGAAGCGGGACAATATATTGATGCCTATTTCAAAACCTATCCAACAATCAAGCAATTTTTAGAGTCCTCCATAACCGAGGCAAAGACAAAAGGTTTTGTAACCACACTTTTGGGGCGTAGGCGAAACATTTCCGAAATTTTTTCGCTCAACCACAACACCGCCATGTTTGGCGAGCGTGCTGCCATGAACATGCCACTGCAAGGAACCGCTTCCGACATCATCAAACTTGCCATGATTGCCGTTCAAAACAAAATTGACACCTTGAATTTAAAATCAAAATTGGTGCTTCAAATTCACGATGAACTTGTGTTTGATGTTCCACAAAACGAAAAAGAGATTATGAAAAACATGGTTAAAGACGCCATGGAAAATGTTATTAAGTTAAATGTTCCACTTGTGGCACAAATAAGTTTTGGAAAAAACTATGCCGAGTGCAAATAAAAATTTCAAATTTTAACCAAAATTTTCAAAAAAACAGCAAAAAACATAAAAAAACAAAAAAATGTTACAATTTTGTAACATTTTTTGTTTAACTCTTTTTTCTTGGTATAACTGAAATTCCCGCAAAAATTCCAAAACTCAAAAGGTTAACCAAAACAATGGTTGCTCCAACAGGCAAACTTGGAATTAAAACCGAAAGCAAAAATCCTACCAAAGCACACACCGTTCCAATGATTGCCGAGGCGATTGTTACGCCCAAAAAACTTTTGAAAATTCGCATTGCCGAAAGTGCTGGAAAAATGATTAAGGCACTAACCAAAAGTGAACCAATAAGCCTCATTGAAAGCACAATCAAAATTGCAAGCACCACCGCAAGCAAAATTTGCACAAGTTTGGTGTGCGTTCCTGTTGCTTTTGCAAAATTTTCATCAAAGGTAACCGAAAAGATTTTGTTGTAAAAAAGCACAAACATCACAACCACAAAAACCGAAAGTCCCAAAGCAACAAAAAGTTCAGTCATGCTCATGGTGGTAATACTGCTTGAACCAAAAAGTGCGCTACAAATGTCCCCAGACACATTTGGGCTGGTGTTAAACACATTCATCAACAAATAGCCAAATGCAAGTGCCGAAACCGAAATTATGGCAATGGAAGCATCGCCCTTGATTTTTGAGTTTGGCCCACCACACAGCAAAAGAATGGCAACCAAAATTGTGATTGGCAGGGTGATAATCAAACTGTTTGAAAGGTTCAAAACCCCCGCCACCGCCATAACACCAAAAGCGGCATGAGAAAGCCCATCACCAATAAAAGAAAATCGCTTTAAAACCAATGTTACGCCAAAAAGCGAAGAGCAAAGTGCAATTAAAAGCACCACCACAAGAGCAATAATAACATAGTCTTGCGATAAGATTTGCCAAAAACTAATGTCCATTGTTGTGCCCTCCTTGCTCCAAAAGTTTTTTGTATTGTTCTGTTTTGTGATAGTCTTTTGCAGTCCCCCAAAAAACATCTTTTCCAAGGTGCAAAATGTGGCTTGCAAAATTTGTTACCATGCAAATGTCATGCGACACCATGATGATGGTTATGCCGTGAGAGTTAAGTTTTTTGAGTGTGGCATACATTTCATGCGTGGTGGCAACATCAAGCCCCGAAACAGGTTCATCAAGCACCAAAAGTTCGCTGGTAGCACAAAGTGCCCGTGCAAGCAAAACCCTTTGTTGTTGTCCGCCCGAAAGAGCAAAAAATGGTTTGTTTTTTAAATCAAAAATTCCCAAATGGCGCATGTTTTCTTCTGCCAAAATTCGGTCTTTTTTGTTGTAAAAAAGTTTTAACTTTTTGCTTGCCAAACAGCCCGAAAGCACAATTTCATTCACACTTGCGGGAAAGTCTTTTTGAAAATTTGTTTGCTGAGGAAGATAGCCCACACTGGTTTTGCTTATGCCAAAAAATTCAAATTGTCCATCAATTTTTGGCAAAAGTCCCAAAAGAGTTTTTATGAGTGTTGATTTTCCGCTTCCGTTTTCGCCAACAACACAAACATAACTTCCCTTTTCAATTTCAAAATTAAGATTTTTTGCAACAATTTTTTTTTCATAACCAACGCAAAGGTTTGTTGCTTTTAACTGTATCATATGCTTTCTCCTTTTTGGCATGTTTTGCAAACACCCACCAAGGTGGTGGCTTCTTTGTCCAAACAAAAATTTTCAAACTGCCCCAAGTTTTTTTCCAAAGCAAGACAAATTTTGGCACTTAGATGTGTTGTTTTTCCACACTTTTTGCAAGTCAAATGCACAAAATTTTGGCAAGTGTCACTCAAAATGTATTGATAAAAAACACCTTCCCAGCCATGACCAGCAAAACGCTTGATAAGTCCTTGATTTTCAAGTGTTTGAAGATTGCGATAAATTGAACTCATGGAAAGTTTGCCCTCAAGCCCCTCAAAAATTTGTTTTACCGTAAATTTTTGGTCTGGTCTTTGATTAAAAAATTCTTTAAGCAGTTTTCGTGGTTGTGTCAGATATTCATTTTTTTTCATAAAAAATCCTCTTAATTTGTTGTGTTTTCAAAGTGTAATTTGCGAAGTCTTTTCATATTATAATGAAAAAAGCAAAAAAAGTCAAGATTTTGCCAAGATAAAAAATTCATATCTTTTTTAGATATAACTTTTTGATTTTACAAAATTAATGATGCTCATTTTTAAATTAAGATTTTTATGTTTTAAAAAATTGGTATAAAATCATCAAAACGTTTGACAACCTGTGTTATAATTAAACTATAAAATGCAAATAACCTGTTGGCTTGCCTTTTATTAAATAAAAATTGCTATAAACTAACCTAAAATTCGGGTTGGTCAATAAAAATTAAAAGTTAATCACAATTTGAAGTGACTAACTTTTTTATTGTCATTTGCGCTTAAACCCTAGTTTAAATAACGCAAATTGCGATGTAACAACAAATTTTAAAGGAGGTAAAGCCATCATAAAACTTTAAATTATAAAATTTTTTTTCAAAAACTCATTTAAAAATAAAAGGAGATGTGATATAATATGGGTGTATTTGATGATTTAATCAAGGTCGATAAAGATGGAAACATAAGTTATTCTGGATGGATTGAGTGGCAACATGTTGCCAGAGGATTCATGCATTGTTTAACTTGCTTATCTTTACATAAATGTTGGTTTAACAGAGCAAAAATGCCAACAATCCCTAAACATGAACATTGCCATTGCTCCGTTAAAGCTATTGCTAAACCAAACTTAAATGATATCAAGTCTGAGTGTAAAATAGAAAAATTTACAGGTTATATTTTCTCAGACAAATATGCTGATAATGGCAAAAGGGAATTATTTTATTTAATGGGATTTAATATTGAGGATTCCGAATATTTAAAAAAGGAATTTGAAAGGCACGCTCAATTAGAATTTAGCAAATCAAATTATGAATTAAGAGATTTAGATAAATATGGTCAAAGAATTAATATTAAAATTATTTTAAGAAACAATAATAGAGAATATAAAATTATATCTGGTTGGATGGTTAGACCTAATGGTAAATTGGAATTAGCCACTCCACTTGCGGATGATTAAAAGGAGAAAAATATATGAAAGAATATGATTTGGTGGAATTAATTAGAATGAGACCAAAATATGAAAAAAAAGGTTTAAAGCTTGGCGATTTTGGTGCCGTTATGTGTGAAAAACCTATTGATGGCGAATGGTATGTGATATTTTCAGAATTTTATACAGGAAAAGATATTGCAGACCTTTGTGTAAAAGAAGAAGATTTAAAAGTTTGGGATAAAGTTCCAAAAGAAAAATTGCCCCCACAAAAAAATAAGAATAAATAAACCTGAAGGAGAAACAATAAATACTACATTTCAGTTAATTTTAATGATTTAGAAATGATAAAATAATTTATAAGATGTTTTATTTTTATTTAATTTTCTTAATTGATGATAAAATTATTAAAATTTTGTGAAAAAAGTATTTTAAATTGCGATTTTTAAGAAAACTATAAAAATTTAATTATTAAAACAACTTTAATAAAAGCAGTTTTTATTGATTAAAGTTTTGAAAAACTTTAAATATACTTTTTAAAATAACAAATTTTTAAGTTGCTATTTTAAGATATTTTCACAAAATTGAAATATTAAAACATATTTAAAACTTTAAATTCTATTTTAAAAGTTAAAAATAGCATTTTTAAAAAAATAATAACTTTAAATTTAAAAATAGGTTTAAAAGAAAAAAGCAAGTACTTAAAATAGAAAGTGTTTGCTTTTTGTTTTTATTTATTATAAC
>CAVEAP010000069.1:635-4610 GCA_963613725.1 Mediterraneibacter torques | reverse complement strand
CCACAAAACAAATGGCGCAAAAAGTTCTTAAAGACTATGGCGTTATGGGGGTTGCCATTGGCAGAGGTGCTTTGGGAAAACCTTGGATTTTTTCGGAATGTTTGGACAAAAATTTGAAGGTCAACATTCCCGAAGTGATTTTTGAGCATTTTGAAATTTTGGAAAAGTATTTTCCTGAAAAATTAGTGCTTCTTCACATGAGAAAACATTTGGGAAGTTACATTAAAGATGTGAAAGGTGCAAAGACTTTTAGGCACAAAATTGTAACCTCGCAAGACAAAAACGAAGTTTTTGAACTAATTTTGCAGGCTTTTGAAAAAACTGATTAAATTTGCTTGCTTGTTTTTGATTTTTTTAGTATTATTATATTAAACAAAAAAGCAGGTAAGTTATGGATTTTGATATTGTTTATGAAATCATTTTGCTTTTGGCGGGGCTGGGGCTTGTTGTTTATGGCATAAAGGTTATAAATGAGGGAATGTTAAACCTTTTGGGCAAAAAGTTTCAGCGAGTGCTTGCCAAAAATTCAAAAAACAGTTTTAAGGGAATTTTGGTGGGAGCAGGTGCAACCACGTTGCTTCAAAGTTCAACCATAACAAATGTTATGGCAAACGGATTTTTAAGTGTTGGCACAATTGGTTTAAGGCAATCAATGGCAATTGGGCTTGGAACGGCAATTGGCGGAGCAATTGCAATGTTTCCGCTGATGCTTGAGGGCACAAACATCAGTTTTTTGAAAATTTTCAGTCTTTTTATTTTGGTGGGTGCTTTCATGTTTGTTTTGTGCAAAAAGAAAAAACCCCGAAACATCGCCTTGTTTTTGCTTGGATTTGGAATGCTTTGTTTGGGTGTTACCATGATGAGCGACAACATCAAAGACCTTGTTTCGCTTGCAGATTTGTCTGGATTTTTCAAGTGCATAAGCAACCCAATTTTGATGATTTTGATTGGAATGGTTTTGTGTGTGGTAACGCAAACAGCCTATTCAGTTGTTGCAATTTTAATTCCACTTGTGGGAAGCTTTGTTAGTTTTGAAATGGCGTGCTATGCCGTTTTGGGTGTGAACTTGGGTGCGGGGCTCACCGTTTCACTTTTGGTGGCAACGCTTGAAAACAACGAAAACGGAAAAAGATTTTTGCTTTTCAATGTGTTTGCAAAACTTTTTGCATGTGTTTTTATTGGGCTTTTGCTTCTCATTCCAAATTGGGCAAATTTTTTGCACACACAAGCATTTGGCGGAAATGCAAGCATTTCACTGGTGCTGTTTAACTTGTTTAACAACATGGTTCCGCTTTTGCTTTGGCCATTTTTGCCATGTTTGGAAAAACTTTTTGAAAAAATGTTTAGAAATTCAAAATCAAAAAAATCAGACTATGCAAGTTTTGAAATTGAAGACAGCCTTTTAACAAATTCTGCAATCGTGCTTGAAAAAATAAAGCAAAACTATCAAAGAGTTTTTGTTTTAAACCAAAATTTCACGCAAGAAAGTTTTGATGTTTTGTTTGGAAAGCAAAACAAAAAAGATGTTAAAACAAATTCAAAACTCATTGACAGAGCGTGCAAACTTTGTTCCAACAATGCCATACGCTATGGCGGTGTTTTTGAAGATGAAACTGCCGAAAAACTGAAAATTTATGTGGACCTTTTTGCAAATCAAAAACAAATTTTAAAAAGCAACCTTGAAGCACTTGGGCTTTCAAAAGACTACATTTCCGAAAAAGATGCTTTTTCAAAAAAACAACAAAAATTTTTGCAAACACTTGGCACTGACATTTTGGACATGCAAAAAATTGTGTTTGATGTTTCGGTTACAAAAAACAAAGAAAAAGCACAGCAAGATTTGCAAGTGGTTTTTCAAATGCACGACCAAAACGAAAAAAACATGATGAAAGCCAAAAAAGAATGCTTGGCTTTAAAACAACAAACACAAGACAGCACTTTGTTTTTTGCAATAATTTGTGAACTTGACAAAATTGAAAACGAAATTTGCGACAGTGCAATCAAAATTTTATTATTGGAGGATTAAAAATGTTTGAAAAATTAACTTTAAAAGATTATAACTTAAAGGGCAAAAAAGTTTTGCTTAGGGTGGATTTTAATGTTCCACTCAATGAAAACAAACAAATCACAAGCACAAAACGTATTGTTGAGGCATTGCCAACCATAAAATACCTTAAAGAGCAAGGGGCAAAAATCATTTTGTGTTCACATCTTGGACGGCCAGAGGGTGTTCCAAACCCAGAATTTAGCCTTAAACCTGTTGTTGAGGAACTTAGGCGTCAACTTAATATGCCAATACTTTTTAAAGAATTTGACAAACAACTTGTAAATTTTTCAACAAAAAAACTTGTTGACAGCATGAATGATGGCGAAATTTTTGTTCTTGAAAACCTGAGGTTTGACCCAGGAGAGGAAGAAAACAATCAAAAATTTGCCGAAAAACTTGCAAGCCTTGCCGACATTTATTGTAATGATGCTTTTGGAACAATGCATCGAGAACACGCCAGCACTTTTGGAGTGGCAAAACTTTTGCCAAACTGTGTGGGGTTTTTGGTTGAAAAAGAACTTAAAATGTTTTCAAAATTGCTAAACAAACCAAAAAAACCTTTTGTTGTTGTGATTGGCGGAGCAAAAATCAAAGACAAAATTGGGCTTATTAGCAATCTTTTGAAAAGTGCAAACACCATTATTGTTGGTGGAGCAATGGCAAACACCTTTTTGCTTGCGCAAGGTGTGAATGTTGGAAAGTCAAAAGCCGAGCCAGACAAAGTTGAAATTGCAAAAATGCTTTTGGAAAAAGCAAAGAAAAACAAAGTTAAGGTTTTGCTTCCTGAAGATTTGGTTGTTGCCTATGAGTTTAACTTTATGGCAAACTCAGTGGTAATGCCTGTTGCAAACCTAACCGATTCAGACATTGCCATGGACATTGGACCAAAAACAATTCGCAAATACATTCAAGAGTTAAAGCATGCTTCAACAATCTTTTGGAATGGCCCAATGGGAGTGTTTGAGTTTGACAAATTCGCAAACGGCACAATGGAAATTGCAAAAGCAATTGCAAAAACCCAAGCTTTCAAAGTTGTTGGTGGGGGCGACAGTGTTTCCGCCGTTGAAAAAGCGGGGCTTACTGAAAAATTTGACCACATTTCAACAGGTGGTGGAGCATCTTTAAAACTTTTGGAAGGAAATGGTTTGCCTGCACTTGATGTTATTATGGACAAGGAGCAAACAAAATGAAATATATTTTTGGAAACTGGAAACTGAATGGCAGTTTGAAAGAAATTGACAAGTTTGAAAAAGAATTTTCTGCAAGCCAAATGCCAAAAAATGTGAAATTTGGACTGGCTGTTCCTTTTGTTTATTTGCAAAAAATGAGCCAAATTTTTGAAAAAAAGTGTGAAATTGGTGCTGAAAATGTGAGTTTTGCAAATTCTGGAGAGTTCACGGGCGAAATTAGTGCCACCATGCTTGAAGATGTTAAAGCAAAATTTTGCTTGGTTGGACACAGCGAAAGGCGTCATAAATTTGGCGAAACAAATGAAGTTGTAAATCAAAAACTTTTGAATTTGCAACAAACAAAACTAAAAACAATTTTGTGCATTGGCGAAACAAAAGATGAGTTTGAGCAAAAGAAAACAAAACAAGTTTTGAAATTTCAACTTCAAAAAGGTCTTAAAAACGCAAGTGCCAAAAACTTGATTGTTGCCTATGAACCAGTTTGGGCAATTGGAACTGGGCTAACCCCAACAGCAAAAATTGTTGAAGACACCGTTTTGTATATAAAAAAAGTTTTAAACCAAATTTTTGGGGAAAACAAAATTTTGGTGCTTTATGGCGGAAGTGTTAAGCCCGAAAACGCAAACCAACTTTTGAAAAGCAAGTTTGTTGATGGGGCTTTGGTTGGTGGTGCTAGCCTTTGTGCAAAAAAATTTGTGGAGATTGGGAAAAACAGCATCTAAAGGAGAAAACAAAAAA
>CAVEAP010000069.1:0-602 GCA_963613725.1 Mediterraneibacter torques | reverse complement strand
CACCAATACTAGCCATTGTTTTAGACGGCTTTGGCATAAACAATGAAAAAGAAGAAAACCCAACAAAGCAAGCAAAAATGCCTTTTTGGAGCAGTTTGCTAAAAAATTATCCATGGACAATACTTGAAGCAAGCGAGGAGTTTGTGGGGCTTCCTCAAGGGCAAATGGGCGGAAGTGAGGTTGGACACCTTAATCTTGGCGCTGGCTCGTGCATTTTTCAATCTTTTTTGAAAATCAACAAAAGCATTCAAGACAAAACATTTTTTTCAAATCCTGTTTTGCAAAATCAAATGCAACGGGTGAAAAAAAATCAAAAAACCTTGCACATTATTGGAATGGTGTCTGATGGCGGAATTCACAGTAGCATGTATCACTTGTTTGCCTTGCTTAAAATGGCAAAACAACAAGGGCTTGAAAATGTTGTGATTCATGCCATCACTGATGGGCGAGATACTGCACCAGACGCAGGAAAAGAATGTTTGGACAAACTTCAAGAGCAAATTGATGAAATTGGAGTTGGCAAAATTGTTTCGGTTTGCGGAAGATTTTTTGCCATGGACCGAGAAAAGCGTTGGAACAGAACAGAGCGAGCCTTCAATCTT
>CAVEAP010000068.1:613-4611 GCA_963613725.1 Mediterraneibacter torques | reverse complement strand
ACATAGCACCATTTATTGTTTTTTGCATTTATATTTAACTACCTTTATTATTCATTATAAAACAGGAAAAGGAAGCAAGGTTAAACCCTTACCCCAACCACATTAACATTTACGGCATCAACAATCATTCCCGAAAATTCTTCAACTTTGTATTTTATTGTTTTTTTGATTGACTCTGCAACCGCACTGATTGAAATGCCATATTTTAGTATTACAAAAAGGTCTATGAATATTCTGTTTCCATTTGTGATGACTTTCACACCTTTTCCAAGTTGCTGTTTTTTGAACAAGTCAGCAAAATTGTCTGAAAGCTTTTTGTTAACTAAATCAACAACGCCCACGCACTCTAAGGCCGCCGAAGCAGCAACCGAAGCAATGGCTTCATCTGAAATGAAAATTTTTCCATAGTAATTGGAAGTTGTAACAGACATTCTGTCCCCTTTTAATTTCTAATTTTTTGTGAGATTATCTCACCTATATACATTTTACTAGAAAAATTTAAAAAAAACAAGCATTTTTGGGAAAAAAATTAAAAAAGATAAATTTTTTCATAAAAATATCCCAAAATGTCTTGCTTTATTTTTGATTTTATGCTAAAATAGTGACATGTTTATTTGACAGATTACACAGGAGGTGCAAAAAATGAGCAAAATGTGTGAAATATGTGGCAAGACAAAAATGGCTGGAAATCAAATCAAGCGTGACAGCCAAGGCGTTCTTGGAAGAACAAACTGCCCTCGCCACCCAAATCTTCAAACAGTTACTATGGAAAATGAAAATGGAACACCTGTTAAAAGAACTGTTTGCACTCGTTGTCTTAAAAAATTAAAACAAACTGCTTAATTTTTTTAAGGCTTTTTTGTGATGCACAAAAATCACCTGAATAAGGTGATTTTTTTGTTGTTATATTAGCAAAAAAGAGAGTAAAACAAAATTTTGAAACAAAAATTTTTAAGTTTTATGAACAATTTTTTAAGCACAAACACACTTTTGGATTAGCATAAATAAAAACAAGGAACAATGCAAAAATTGCAAAGTTCCTTTTTTGGTTTTAAAAATTAAGGTAACATTTTTTATGTAAAATTATTTTATTATTTTTTTTGCAAAAAAAAGTTTTAAAATTCCTTTTAACCATTTTGGCGCCTTTACACAAACAATTTTCATACAAACCTCTTTTTTAGTTAGTTTATGCAAAGTGTTTAATCTTTGTTCATCTCAAACTCGCCCCGAAGGTCGCTTATCATTCTTTGACGATCTTTTGCCTTGTAGACCGTTGAACCAGAAACAAGAACATCTGCACCACTGATTGCAACAATTTGTGAGTTTATGGCATTGATGCCACCATCAACTTCAATTAAAAAATCTAACCCATCTTCAAGGCGTTTTTTGTTTAGATAGGCAATTTTAATCAAACTGTCTTTGATGAATTGTTGTCCGCTTTTTCCCGGTTCAACACTCATCACCAAAACAATGTCAACATATTTTAAAATGTTGTCCAAAAAGTTTATGGGAGTGTTTGGTTTTAGAGAAACACCCACCTTAACTCCCATTCGTTTTAAGGTTTGAAGAGTGCTTATGAGCTGAATTTTGTCTTTAAAGGCTTCGTAGTGAATGGTGATGCTGTCTGCCCCATACTTTATGAATTCTTTTGCTGTTTTTAATGGATTTTCAACCATTAAATGCACATCTAATTTTAGGTTTGTGCTTTTTCTGATGAACGCAAAAATCATGGCATCATAAGTGCGTTTTGGAACAAATTTTCCATCCATAATGTCACAATGAAGCCAATCTGCACCTGCTTTTTCAACCTCTTTTGCATATTTTGTTAATTCGTTGATTGAACATGGATCGGTGCTGGGAGCAATTAAAACTTTTTTCATAATATTTTACCTCGTTTTTTAACTTAAATTGTTTGGATTTATTTCAACAAATGTGGCAACTGACGACTTTTGAAATTTTTCAGTTAGTGCATATATTTGATTCATGTTTTCTTCAAAATTGTTTGTTGAAAGCCTTAAAAGTATTTGATATCTAAATTTGTTTTGAATTCGTGAAACTGGAGATTTCATTGCCTTGCAAAACAAAATGTCATTATTGTGATTGTAAAGTCTGTCAAGTTCTTGTTTTAGGTCGCTTGTCATGTTTCGGGCATCTTCTTGCTTTTCACTGCTAAGAAGAATTCGAACAATGTTGGCAAAAGGTGGAAATTTTGCAATTCGCCTTAGGCTGATTTCTTGCTCAAAAAAGTTTTGGTAGTCATAGTTTGCCATAAACCTGTAGACATAATGTTTTGGCATGTAGGTTTGAAGCACAATTTTGCCAAGTTTTTCTGCCCTGCCAGCCCGCCCTGCAACCTGAGTTAGGAGCGCAAAGGTTCGCTCGCTTGCCCTGAAATCGGAATAGTGAAGGCTCATGTCGGCTTCAACAATTCCAACAAGCGTTACATTTGGAAAATCATGACCTTTTGCAATCATTTGAGTTCCAACCAAAATACATGGTTTTGTGTTGCTGAATTCTTCCAAAATTTTTGCATGGGCAGACTTGTTTTGGGTGGTGTCAAAATCCATGCGAAGAATTTTTACATTTGGAAAAAGCGTTGACAACTCCTCCGCAACTCGCTGTGTGCCAATTGTTCCCATTTTTATGTGTGAACTTTTGCAATCTGGACAACACGCAAGTGATTTGTAGCGTTTTCCACAAAAATGACACTTTAACAAATTTTCATCTTTGTGATAAACAAGCGTTGCATCACAGTCTTCACACTTGGCAACCCACCCACACTGTCTGCATATCATGTAACTTGCAAACCCTCTGCGATTGCAAAAAATCATTGCCTGATTTTTGGAATTTAGGGTGTCTTGAAGGTCTGATTGCAAAATTCGTGAAAACATTCCAGTGTTTCCCATGGCAATTTCTTGTTTCATGTCAACAATTTGAACCTTGGGCATTTCTTTTTGATTTGCTCTTGTAAGCAATTTGTGCATCACAAACTTTCCTTCTTTTGCCTTTTCAAAACTCTCGATGCTGGGGGTTGCACTGCCCAAAACAAGCGGGCAGTTGTTGTGTTTTGCCCTAAATTCGGCAATGTCATGGGTGTCAAATCTTGGATTGCTGTCGGACTTGTAAGAACCGTCATGTTCCTCATCAATAACAATAATTCCAATGTTTTCAAGTGGAGCAAAAATTGCTGACCTTGCCCCGACAACAATGTTTGCCTGCTTAAAACGAATTCGTTGCCATTCATCAAATCTTTCCCCCACCGAAAGCCCACTGTGAAGAATTGCAACACTTGAACCAAACCTTGCTTTGAAAAGTCCCACAACTTGTGGAGTTAGCCCAATTTCTGGAACCAGCATTATGGCTGTTTTTCCCTCATTTAATGCTCTTTTTATGGCGTGCATATAAATTTCGGTTTTTCCGCTTCCTGTAACTCCAAAAATTAGGTGGGTTGCGGGAATTTTTAACTCTTCCAAAATTTGTTGTTGCGTTTGATTTAAAGTAACTGTTTTGTCTTGCTTTTTGCTCACTTCGGGAGTTCTGAGGACTTGTGCGGTGTTTTCGGAAAAAATGCCCATGTCCACGAACTTTTTGACCGAAGATGCCCCAAACATTTTGTTAAGTTCTGATTTTTGATAAGTTTGATTTGGTTTTACAAACGCCAAAAGAGCAAACTGATTTTTTGAATTTTTTTTAAGTTTGCTCTCTGCTTCTGGTTTGTTAAATTCATGCACAAAAATTGTTTGCTTTAAAAGTGGTTTTACTTTTTCTTTTCTTATTCCACTTGGCAAAAACAACCTTAATGTGTCCACTTTTTTTAGGTGATTGTGCTTTATCATAAAATCGCTAAGTTCAAGCATTTCAGGTAAAATTAGTGGGTAATCTTCTAGCGGTTTTGCTATTTTTTTTAGTTTTTCTGGTGGCACATTGCTTGTTTGTTTTAAATTTGTAACATAGCCCTCAATAAGTTTTTTCCCAAACGGAACCAAAACTCTTTGCCC
>CAVEAP010000068.1:0-603 GCA_963613725.1 Mediterraneibacter torques | reverse complement strand
ACATCACAGTCGGCAATATAGTCAAAAACTTTGTCCACTTGAGAATGAGCAATGTCAACAATAACTTCTGCAATCATAAAAGTTTTTATCTTCCTGGTTTAATTTTTCCTTGAATAACCTCTTCTGCCGCTATGGAAATGAATTTTGGATCTTTTTCATCTGGCTCTCCTGCCATGTAAATTCCAGCAAGTTCTTTTGCTCGTTTGTAGACAAGGCAAGTTAAAAGATATTTGCTTCCTTCACAAGTTTTTATGAGGTCATCAATTGGTGGCTCCATCATAACTAATTTTTTTTCCATAAAAATCTCCTTAATTTATAAGTTTTTGAACAATTTCATTCACAAGTTTTGGGTTTGCTTTTCCAGCAGTTCGTTTCATTGCTTGCCCAACAAAAAATGCCATTGTTTTGCCGTTTCCATTTTTAAGTTCTTGAACCGCTTTTGGATTTTCTTCCATAACTGCTTTGATGATTTCCTCAAGAGCATTGGTGTCACTCATTTGAGTTAATCCTTGTTTTTTCACAACTTCTTCTGGATTGTCTTGAGTTCCCCAAAGTTCGTCCAAAAGTTTTCTTGCAACCGATTGCCCAATGGTGTCATTTTTT
>CAVEAP010000067.1:0-4637 GCA_963613725.1 Mediterraneibacter torques | reverse complement strand
GCTTTCAGCCGTTATGTTAAACAAGGAGAAAAGCAAGAACTTGATTATAGTGCAAAATCTCACACAACGGGAACTTTTGCTCAACTGTCTTTCATCACCTCGGGCTGTAAACTGGGGCAATGCAGTTTTTGCTCATATGGGGCAAGAAAAAATGAGATTACTCCAGAAGTTGTTGACAATGAAATGAAAAAATTTGCAAAGGAACTTGAAAACCAACCAACAAAAGCACTTTTGTTTGATGCGGTTGGTTCAATTTTTGATGAAAATGAATTTTCAGGCGAATGCTTGGACAAATTGTTTGAAAATTTGGAAACCATTACCAAACAAAACAAGGACATTTGCAGTGTTTCTTTTGAAACACATGTTCAAACACTTTTTAAAACCGATGAAAATGGCAACCTTGTTTTTTCAAATTCAATACAAAAAATGCTTGATTTTAAAGCCACTCACCCGAACATAAATTTTACCATTGAACTTGGTTTTGAAAGTTCCAATCCAGAAATAAGAAACAATTTGATTTTTAAGCCCTTAGATGACAACGCCTATAAAACAATAATTAAAAAACTTAATGAACAAGGGGTTTTGGTGCAACTAAATGTTATGGCAACCCTTCCATTTTTGACACACCAAGAACAGGTTAAATCAAGTGCGGAAAGTGTTGTTAAGGCATTGAGCAGTCAAGAAAATGGTGGTTATGGGGCCAACAGCGTGGTGCTTTTTCCTTTGAACATTAGGCAAAACACTTTTTATTCTCATGTTTTGGAAGTTGCGGAAAAGTTGACCGATGGTGGCAAACGACCTTTACCCCATTGGCTAAAAAACAAAAATCCAATTTGGTCAATGATTGCAACGCTGGAAGAAGTTAAAAAAAGTCATCCCGAAATGATTAACAAAACTTCGATTGCTTGGTTTGGGGGCAGAAATGTTTATGCAAATGATATTTATCCAAACGATTGGGACAAAATTGAACCTAGACTAACGGAATATAAAACAAACAGCAACAAAAGGCAAAAAATTGTTGATGAACTAACACAAAATGAAGATTATCAAAACTTTAAAAAAGAAATTGAAAAAGAAACTCAAACAAAATCTGATTTTTACAAACGGGCTGTGTCAATTTACAAAATGCTAGACAAATTTTCTCCTGTTATCACAGAGGAAATTCCAACAATCAGCCACTGCTCACACAAAGAAGAAATTGGTTTGTCAAAATAAAATTTTAGATAAAAAAATATGTGCGAAAATGCACATATTTTTTTTAACCCTGTTAGTCTTTTTCAAATTGCAACATCACACGTTTTTGCCATTATTGTTTGAAACATATTGGCATTTGATGTGTTTTTTTGCTTTTGATTACAAACTTTTTAGGGTGTTTTGATATTTTTGAAAATCGGAATAGTCTTTTGTTTCAAATTCTTCGGCAAATGCTTTGACTTTTGCAATTTTCTTTTTGTCTGACACATTTGGAAGTTCAACCACAACTTTTACAAACATATCACCTTTTGAGGACTTGTTTAGTTGCTTGATTCCCTTGCCTTTTAGTTTGAGAATTGTTCCTGTTTGCGTATTTTGAGGAATGTTTAACTCAAGTTTTCCTTCAAGGCTTGGAATGACTACCTTTCCTCCAAGCATTGCAATGGAAAATGGCACAGGGAGTTCTAGATGAACATCAAAGCCATCACGCTCAAGAAGTTTGTGGGGCAAAACTTTGACAAGAACTTGGAGGTCACCATTTGGTCCACCATGAGTTCCTGCGTTGCCATAGCCATGAAGAGTCATAACTTGGTCATTGTCTATGCCCGCTGGAATGTTGATTGTGATGCTGGATTGATTTCTGACAATCCCTTTTCCTGAGCAGTGTTCACATTTTTCTTTTATTTGCTTTCCTGTTCCTCCACATTTACGGCAAGGACCAACATTTACATAACTGCCAAACAAAGTGTTTTGGGTGTATCTAACTTGGCCACTTCCGCCACAGTCGGGGCAAGTTTGATAGGCTGAGCCCGATTTTGCACCTGTTCCATTGCAGTGACTGCAACTTTCATTTCTCACAAGATTTATAATTTTTTTGACACCAAAAGCGGCTTCTTCAAAAGTTAGGTTGATTTGTGTGGTTAAAGACTCACCCTGCACTGCTCCATTTCGCGAACTTGCTCCGCCAAAACCTGAGGAAAAAATGTTGCTGAAAATGTCTTCAAAACCGCCAAAACCTTGACTTGAAAATCCAGAAAATCCGCCATGAGTTCCGCCCCCAGCATTTTTGAAAAAGTCTTGAGGATCGGCTGAGCCATATTGGTCATAGTTTGCCTTTTTTTGGCTGTCCCCCAAAACCTCATATGCCTCGTTGATTTCCTTGAACTTGTTGGCAGCATCTGCATTGTTTGGGTTAAGGTCGGGGTGATATTTTTTTGCAAGTTTACGATATGCCGACTTAATTTCATCGGCACTAGCATTTTTGTCCACCCCCAATGTTTCATAGTAGTTTTTTGTTGCCACTTTTTTGTCTCCTTAAAACTTACTGTGCATCTTTGATGTCGTCAGGTTTTACCTCAACTTCTGGACCTTCGGCTTTTGCTTGAGTTCCATCGGTTTGAGGTTTTGCGTTTTGATAAAGTTTTGTTACGATTGGTTCGCTTGTTTTTGAAAGTTCATCAAGAGCAGTTTGAATTGCTTGTTTGTCATCTTTTTTGAACTCTTCTTTTGCTTTGTTAATGGCATCTTGAAGGGTTTTCTTTTCCTCTTCACTGATTTTGTCGCTATTGTCACGAAGGGTTTTTTCAAGGGCAAATGCCATTCCTTCGGCTTGGTTTCTAAGGTCAATCACTTCACGACGCTTTTTGTCTTCTTCGGCATATTTTTCAGCATCTTTGATTGCCCTGTTGATTTCATCTTCTTTTAGGTTTGAAGATGAAGTGATTGTTACACTTTGTTCTTTTCCTGTTCCAAGGTCTTTTGCTGAAACATGAACAATTCCGTTTGCATCAATATCAAAAGTTACTTCGATTTGAGGAACTCCACGAGGTGCTGGAGGAAGGTCGGTTAAACTAAATCTTCCAAGAGTTTTGTTTCCGCTGGCAAATTCACGCTCTCCTTGAAGAACATGAATGTCAACACCCGGTTGATTGTCGGAAGCAGTTGAGAAAACTTGGCTTTTCTTGGTTGGGATTGTTGTGTTGCGCTCAATAAGTTTTGTGAACACTCCGCCCAAAGTTTCAATTCCAAGAGAAAGTGGAGTTACATCCAAAAGCAAAACATCTTTTACATCTCCTGCCAAAACTCCACCTTGAATTGCTGCACCAATTGCAACACATTCATCTGGGTTGATTCCCTTGAAGCCTTCTTTTCCTGCAAACTTTTTAACAGCATCACAAACTGCTGGAATTCGTGTTGAACCACCAACAAGAATAACTTTTGCAATTTGGTCGGTTGTTAAATTTGCATCTTTTAAAGCATCTTTGCTTAAATCGATTGTTTGTTGAACAAGGTCGGCTGTGATGTCATCAAATTTTGCTCTTGTAAGTTCATATTCAAGGTGTTTTGGACCTGAAGCATCAGCAGTAATAAATGGAAGTGAAATTGTTGTTTTCAAACTTGCTGAAAGGTCAATTTTTGCTTTTTCGGCTGATTCTTTTAGTCTTTGCATTGCACTTTTGTCGGTTGAAAGGTCAATTCCGTTTTGATTTTTGAATTCTGTTACCAAAAGGTCAATAATGCGTTGGTCAAAGTCATCTCCTCCAAGACGGTTGTTTCCTTTTGTTGCCAAAACTTCAAACACACCATCACCAATTTCCATTACAGACACATCAAATGTTCCACCACCAAGGTCAAACACAAGAATTTTTTGATTGATGTTTTCGCCTTTGTCAAGACCATAAGCAAGAGCGGCTGCAGTTGGTTCGTTGATAATACGAAGAACTTCAAGTCCTGCAATTTTTCCAGCATCTTTTGTTGCTTGTCGTTGGCTGTCAGTGAAGTAGGCTGGAACAGTGATTACTGCTTGAGTTACTGGTTGACCAATGTAACTTTCGGCATCTGCTTTTAATTTTGAAAGAATCATTGCTGAAATTTCTTGAGGGGAATATTCTTTTCCATCAATTTTAACTTTGTAGTCAGTTCCCATTTCACGCTTGATTGATGAAACGGTGTGTTCTGGATTTACAATTGCTTGACGCTTTGCAACCTGTCCAACAAGACGCTCTCCTCCTTTGATTGAAACAACACTTGGTGTTGTTCTTGAACCTTCTGCGTTTGCAATAACAGTTGGTTCACCACCTTCCATAACAGCAACACAACTGTTGGTGGTTCCTAAGTCAATTCCTATAATTTTTGCCATAATAAAATTCTCCTTTAAATTTTTAAATTTTGTTTTTGTTTTGTTTTTTCGCTTGGGCATTGTTATTTTTGTTTTACTTGGCAATAACAACCAAACTATATCTTATTACTTTTTCTGGACCTTTGAAGCCTTTTTGAACTTCTTGAATTATTGTTCCACTCTCTGCCCCTTGTTTTTCTTCCACCAAAACTGCATTGTGAAGATTGGCATCAAAAGGTTTGCCCAAAGCCTCAATTGGCTCAACATTAAATTGTTTTAGGGCATTTAGGAACTCTCGTTTTAAAATTTCAATTCCTTCTTTAAC
>CAVEAP010000066.1:0-4734 GCA_963613725.1 Mediterraneibacter torques | reverse complement strand
TTCAATGTCTTCTTGTGAAAGAAAATCTTGTTTGTTGTTTTCAAAAAATTCAAGCATATCTTCTTTTTGGGTATAAAATTCTTCTAATTTTTTTCGTGTAATTAAAATTGTTTGAGGAATCTCAAGTGCCTTTATGCCCTCAATGATATGAAATGAACTTTGTTTGAAAGTAAACTCTGTTCCAAACATATTGCTTGGGCTTTTGTCTCTCATGAGTGACACTCGGTTTCCATAAAGCCCTTTGCCTGAAATGAATTTTTCAAAAGAAAACCCACAAGTGATAGCATAAGAAAGATGTTCCATTGCTTGATTGTTTGTAAAGGTTTTTGAAATCATTTTTACTCCTAAAATTAACCTAAATCAATTGAAAATCTTGTTTCGTTTTCAACAACTTTGTCACCATCATAAACAGCATCAACCAAAAGGACAATGTTGCTTTTTTCTGCTTCAACATTTTCATATTTTGTTGCTTCTTCAATTTCTCCATTATATTCAATTGCACATCTGCAATAAATTTCTAGCATTTCTTTCGCTCTTAAAAAAGCATCTTCAACTGAAGAACCCTCGGTGCAAATGTTTACATCGTTTAAAAGAATTGTGTAACCACGATTTTCTGTGTCTTTGTAAAGAACTGCAGGAAAAACAAATTGTTTCATTTTTTATCTCCTTAATTTAAAGTGTTGCCATAATTGTTTGAATGTTTGTAACTAGATTTATGGACAAAAACAAAATGCTTAAAAGCATCCATAAAAGGCTGTAGGCAATTGCCATGTTTTTTAGCGGATTTTTTTGTCTTATCATGCTTGCTGATCTTTGCGCTTTAAGCCCATAAACAATACCCAAAAAGGAAAAAATAATGGAAAGAACAGCTGGAATTCCACCAAAAAGCATTGCAAGCACTGACGAAAGACTTCCATCAAAATTTTTGGTAATCAAAAAAGTTGAACACAAAGCACTTGTTGTTAAAAACATTCCCATTGAGCCAACGCTGAACCAAAAAGCATTACCAGCAAACCGCTCCATGTCGCTAAGTTCTTGTGTCATGTCCTTTTTTAAATCAACTGCATCATCAAAATATCCCATCTTAAATCTCCTATGAGTTTATTATAAATGATTTACAAATTTTTGGCAATTAAAATTAAACAATTTTCAAAAAATTTGTAACAAAAATCAAAAATTAATCATAAAATGCCTATGATTGCTCCTTGTTTTTAGTAAAATTAAAACAATTTTAAGGAGTTTTTAGTTATGCAAAACAATCAAAGAATTATTCCCGGAAGTTGCTGTCCAGTAAAATGGGAATGCCCTTGTCACAAACCATGCCACAAACCTTGTGAAAAGCCAAAAAAACCAAATTGCCCTTGTGGATTTTATTGTCATAAGCCCAGTTCAAATTAGTCCTCGGTGTCAAAGTCAATGTTTTGAGAAGATTGTGTGTGCAAGCCTTCTAGCGAGTTTACTGACCTTAATTTGCGTTCAATAGTTTGCGTTTTTCTTGTTGCATCTTCAATTGTGTTGCTTGCCTCTGTGAGTTTTTTCTGAGTTTTTAAGAGCAAATCATGGAACTTTGAAAATTCATTTTTAAATTGTGCAAGAAGAGACCAAACTTCACTGCTTCGCTTTTCAATTGCAAGAGTTCTGAAGCCCATTTGAAGACTGTTTAAAAGTGCCGCCAAAGTTGTTGGCCCACAAACCATTATTCTGTAATCTCGTTGTAAAATTTGCACAAGATTTGTGTTTTTTATAACTTCGGCATAAAGCCCTTCAATGGGCAAATACATAATTGCAAAATCGGTTGTTGTTGGAGTTTGAATATATTTTTGGCTGATGTCTTTTGCATAGGCTTTGATTGTTTTTTCAAGTTCTTTTGCATTTTCTTCAACACCTGCAATGTTGTTTCTTTCACCCTCCTCTACAAGTCGTTGATAACTTTCAATTGGATATTTTGCATCTATTGGAAGAAAAATTTGTTTGTCATCTTTTCCTGGCATCACAACCACAAAATCAACACGCTCGGTGCTAGATTTGCTTAACATAACCTGTGATTTAAATTGCTCGGGAGCAAGCATTTGCTCAAGAAGATTTCCAAGTTGAACTTCTCCCCAAGTTCCACGAGTTTTAACATTGCTTAAAACTTTTTTCAAATCCCCAACATCTCCAGCCAGTGTTTTCATTTCTCCAAGGCCTTTGTAAACCTGCTCTAAACGCTCGCTAACTTGAGTGAAACTTGTGTTTAGGCGTTTTTCCAAAGTGCTTTGAAGTTTTTCATCAACAACAAGCCTCATTTCCTCAAGTTTTTTTTCATTGCTTTGTTGAAGATTTTGCATGTTGCTTTGAAGTGTTTGATTGATGCGGTCAAGCCTTGCCTCATTGTTTTTAAGCACTTCATTAACCCTGTTTTCAACCTCTTTTATGCTTGTGTGTTGTGAAGCATAGCCATCATTTAGGGCTTTTACAACAGAGTCGTTGTAGTGCTTGACATAGTTCATCATGCTTGCATTTGATTCTTGAAGCACTTTCAAAATTGCTTCACTTTCGGCTTTTTGCTGTATTAACAATTTTTCATTTTCTCGCTTTTGATTGTCCAAAAATCCCTGACCTTCAAATTTTTGGGCTTTTTTGTTTTTTAATAAAAGTGTAATTAAACAAATTGTTACAACCACGAGCAAAACTAGTGCAACAATCAGCAAAATTGTTTGTATCATTTAATTTTTCCTTTTAAGTATCTTATTAAATTTTGTTTTGTGTTGAGTTCGGGCAAAGCAAGACATTGCAAAAGCAAATTGTTTAGAACTTTGCTGTAACTTGTTTTTGGCAAATTTGGGAAATTTTTGATTAAATCATCACCAGTAATTTTTAAATCTTTTATTTCCATTGGCACACCATCTTCTTTCATGATGCAAAGTCTTGTTTTAACATTTTGCCCCAAGTTAAAAATGCTTGCAAACTCCAAAAATCTTGTTATAATCGAAAAATATTTTTGAATGAAAGCACTTTCCTCCCCTAGTTTAAGAGTTTTTAACTCCTCAAAACCACACAAAATTTTTGTTTGGAGCAGAACTTCTTTTTTTGAAAGCACAATGCCATTTTCACCCAAAACGGCATTTATGTTTTGTTTGTTGATTTCAAGGCCTAATGCCTTTAATAATTCATAACAAAAAACACTGATTCTGTGCAAAATTGGAGTGGCTATGAAATAATGTAACCAAGGACTGCAAAGTTTTTTGTTTAAATTGTCCTTTCCAATTTTTAAGCTTAGTTCTCTAAAAATATAGCCAAAAGCCTCTAGATTAGACAATATTTTTATGCCTTTTGTTGGTCCATGCGGGTTTTTTATAAATTGATATTTGTAATCAGAGAACAAAATTGCAACAATTTCTTTGTTAAAGCGTTGTTGAGATATGTCTTTTAGGTTGTCCACCTTTTCATGAGCAACAGCATAGGTGTCATCATCAATGTCAAAATCAAGTTCACAAGCCATGCGAACAAGCCTTAATATTCTTAATCCATCATCATCAAAAGTTTTTCTTGGGTGGCCAACCGTTTTTAAGATATGTTCTTTTGTGTCACGAACTCCTCCACACAAATCCACAATTTGCTTGTTAATAATGTCATAGTAAATTGCATTGCAAGTAAAATCTCTGCGAACAACATCTTTGTTTATGTCATCAACAAAAACAATTTTTTCGGGGGTGTGAATGCCTCCTTGAGAGTAACTTTCGGTTCTGAAAGTTGTGTATTCAAACTCCTCATTTGTAATTTTGCTTTTAATGTGAAGAGTTCCCAAGTTTTTGTTGATAAGTTTTGAAGAAAATGCTGTGTTTTTAAGCATTTTTTGAACCAAATCATAACGCATTGGCCCACAAATGTCGGTGTCCGTTTCACAAAACCCCAAAAGAGCATTACGGACAAATCCGCCCACAACAAAAAGTTTTGAACCATTCTGTTCAAAAATTGTTGCTAAATCTGTTAATGTTTGAGGTAATTTAAGTTCCATGCCCTTATTATAACACATTAACCTCAAATTTGTCGCATTTTTTTGTAAAATTTTTTAATTTGTTGAATTAAAAAATATGTCTAGCAAACTTTTTAATCTTCGTTTGATAATTGTTTCAAGCACTTGTTTGCTGTTTGAGTTGGTTTCCTCAAAACAAATTTCACACAATTTCTCCAAAATCAAAAGTTCATTTTTAGCAACAACATCGCCAAGTTTTGCAAGATTTGCTGGACAAGACACAAATTTTGGTGGCTGTTTGTCAATGTCTTTTAGTGGGGTGTAAATGGTTTTTAAATCTTCAAGTTCAAGCAAATTAACTTTTTTTAGTTCACTTACGAAATCGGCAAGTTCACCAAATTGTTTTTGTTTTTCAAACTCAAAAAGTTTGTCTGCTTTTTTTAGCAAATTACCCACTTCAAAAAAAAACTTGTCATTTTTTGATTGTGCTTGTGTTTTTACAAAATTTGTTTTTAGTTCATCAAATTCAAAATTCATGTTTGCAACACATTTGTCATCAGCAATTTGTTCATCATCAAATTCCATTTTCGCCTCATTTTTGTTTTTTAATTTTATATGAAAAACACTTGTTTTTTGTTAAACAAAAACTTTTGAATGGATTTTAAATTAAAAAATTTTGACTTTTTTGTGTGCTGTTTTTTGGTTTTTTTTAAAACAAAAAAGCCCATTTCAAAATCAAAAACGATTTGAATTGGACTTTGTTTGGCACGCCATAAGGG
>CAVEAP010000065.1:0-4822 GCA_963613725.1 Mediterraneibacter torques | reverse complement strand
TTTCTCCTAAAATTTTATTTTAAAATATTTCAGCCACTCTTTGTATTTGTCTTGACAAGATAGGCAAGTGTCCAGCAAATAGCCTTTTTCATTTTCCCATTCTTTTAGTCCACGATAATAAAACATTTTGTGCTCTTCATCAATAATAAACGGAACAATATTGTTATTTAAACATTCCTTAAACATAATCAGTCTTCCAACTCGACCATTTCCATCTTGAAAAGGGTGTATTGCCTCAAAATTTTTATGAAATTCAATAATGGTTTCAATGTTTTTGTTTTTAACTACATTATAATTAGCAATTAGTGTTTTGATTTCTTGTTTTACTTTTTCAGGACTGCAAGTTGCTTTCCCACCGACTTCATTGGGAAGTTTTTTATATTTTCCAACTTTAAACCAATCTTTTCTGCTGTCTGATGTTCCTGTTTTTAGCAAAAAATGTAGTTCCTTAATCATATTTTCAGTTAATTCTTTTTTGGCATTATCAATCACAAAATCAATGCATCTAAAATGGTTTGCAGTTTCAACAATATCATCAACATTTACATTTTGTTCCATACCAATCGTGTTTGTCTCAAAAATGTATTGCGTTTGGTCGTGGGTGAGAGAGCTTCCTTCAATGTGATTTGAGTTGTATGTTAATTCAATTTGTGTTTTGTGATAAATCCCACCTTTAAGCCCCATTTGTTTTTGTTCTCTTAAAATGTTTAAAAGTGGATTGTCTGTTAATTTTTGTTTTGCTTCACGCATTGGTTTTTGTGCATCTTCTGGAATATTCCAAGTTTTTCCAGTTAAAAATGCCCCTGGAATTCTACCACTTGCGCAATAATTTCTGACCATTCGGTCTGTTAAATTCCATTTTTTTGCGACTTCTGTAACAGATAAAAATTTCATTTTTTGCTCCTTTTTTGTATATAACCATATTATATTCCTTTATCGGAAATTTGTCAAGCAAATTTACATAATCATTTCCTTTAAGACAAAATAAAAAAAGCCTAAACCGATGTTTCGATTTAGACTTCTTGTGGTGAGCCACAAAAAGCACATTGGTGTTTTTTTAACTGTCTTTTCTCACATAAAAAGTGTTCTTACCTGAACCTTTTTTTTGTATTTTGTTTTCATCAGCAAGTTTTTTTAGTGAGCTTTCAATAGATTTCACACTTAAACTTGGACAAAGTTCTGCAATTTGTGATTTTGTAAATTTCCCCAGTGTGTTTGCCACCGCTTTTCGCACCATTTCTAGTGCAGGTGCTTTAGATGTAACAATATCAATCCTTTCCTCAAAATCTCTGTAAGCTGAAATTATTGTTCCAAGCAAATATTTTATAAAACTTTCGGGGTTATCTTTTCCCTCATTCCAACCTTGTTGAGATTGCTCCAGTGCATCATAATACAAATTTTTATTTTTTGCAATTTTTGCTTCAAGTGATATATATTTTCCAACTAAATAACCACATTTATATAAAAGAAGTGTGGTAAGAAGCCTGCTCATTCTTCCGTTTCCATCCAAAAATGGATGAATACACAAAAAATCATGAATGAATATTGGGATTAAAATAAGTGGGTCAACTTGCATTTCCGCAATAGTTTTGTTAAATTCGTTGCAAATATTTTCAATGGCTTCGGGTGTTTCATAAGGTGCAAGTGGCGTAAACAAAGTGTAAGTTTTTCCATTATTATCAGTTGCACTTATATAATTTTGAACATTTTTAAAATGTCCACCAATCGCTTTAGGGGAATGACTGTAAAGCATTTTGTGTAACTGTAAAATATAATTTGAAGATATGCCAATAAACTCATAATTTTCGTGAATAAGATTTAAGACATCTCGGTATCCAGCAATTTCTTCTTCATCTCTGTTTTTTGGCGTTGTTTTTTCGCTAACCAATTGTTTTAATCTTGTGTTTGTGGTTCTAATGCCCTCAATTTCGTTTGAACTTAAAGTGCTTTGAACTTTTGCAATTTCAACCAATCTTTCAAGTTCGTGTGGTTTTTGGTTAAAAAAAAGTTCGTGTTTTGCTTTGTATTCATGAATTTGTGTTAAATAACCAATAATTTCATTGTCCCATTTTTTATTTTTAAGTGAAGTATAATCAAAAGTTCTCATTTTTTACCCTCTTTTCAATTTTCTCCTAAATTATATATTAAATTAGGAGAATTGTCAAGTGTTTGGGAGAAAATATTTATTATACATTAAAAATTGCATCATTTTTTGAGAATACACGCAAAGTTTTTGCGTGTGGTTTTGCTGGGGGCAAAACGAACCTTGCTAAGGCAACTGCATCAGCCGTTCAAAAATGTGCAAGCACTTTTTTCAGTGCTTCTTTGTTGGTCGCAGGTTTAGGCTTCGTGGGTGTGCTTGAGGAGCCAAGCAAAGTCTAATTCGAAATACTTTTGGTTTTGAACTAGACTTTTTTTTTAAAATAACTTTATGATATATAAAAATTAAAATTTTTTCAAAAAATTGTCATATCACACACCAAACACTTGACACCATGTGATATAATTAAACTATAAAATGCAAATAACCGTTGGCTTGCCTTTATTAAATAAAAATTGCTATAAACTAACCTATTATTTTTAGGTTGGTTAGCACCATTAAAGTTAATCACAAATTTTAGGTGACTAACTTTTTTAATCTATTGTGCTTGAACAATATGTTCAAATAACACAGCAATTAAAAAACAAATTGAAAGGAGGTAAAAATGCAAAAATTTATAATAAAATCAAACAATTATTTAGATAGAGATGTTATGGCTTATTATAACAAAGATTATATTGGTTATCAAAAAATAGGCAACCCAGATTATTTAAACCACTTAAAAAATATGAGCGGAAATAAAAATGAAATTGATTTAGTGAAGGATTTTATTGAAGTTAACAAAAGAGCATTGAAGGATTTGGAAGAAATAATTAAAAAAGAAAATCTAAACAATCCTTTAATATGTGTTATGCCACGCTCTAAATCAGAAAATCATTACAAGCAAAATCAACTACTATTTAAAAAATCAATTTCAAGTGCTGTTTGTAACTTAAATGCTCAAAATGGTGAGAATGTTTTTAAAAGAGTTAAAGACACAAAAACCACACATGACTGGAGACTTGAAAACAATAATGGAGATATGCCATATAAAGGCATAACAAAAGACACTTGTGAAATTCAAAAATCTAAAATTAGTGAACAAGACATTATTCTTGTTGATGATATCTACACAAAAGATGTAAATGCTATTGAAGATTGTGCCCAAACTTTGTTTGACTTTAATGCAAAAAATGTTATAATATATGTGCTTGCAAGAACAAAGGAGAATTAAATGTTTTCAAAAATAGCCTTAAAAATTTATGCACTCAAAAAACTTGGAATAATAAAATCTAGTTATGATTTTTGGAAAAATTTTAGTGAAAGCAAAATAAATGAGGTTTCTTTGGATTTAGGTGAGTTTGAAAAAGAGTTGCAAGAAATTAATCTAATTTGTGCTTTTGATGAAGATTTTCCAAAACTCCTAGATAGTATCAAATTAAGCGAAAAACCTTTTTTGTTTTTATATAAAGGTGATATAACCTTGCTAAAAAATTTAAAAAAAAATATTGCTGTCATTGGTCAAAGAACTCCAAATGAAGAAATATTGAAAAGAGAAGAAATAATTGTAACAAAACTTGTCCAAAATGGTTTTAATATAGTGAGTGGTCTGGCTCTTGGGTGCGATACAAAAGCCCACAGGACTTGCATAAACCTAAAAGGGAAAACTATTGCAACTCTTCCTGGTACTCTTAATAGCATTTATCCAAAGCAAAATAAAACTTTGGCAGAAGATGTTGTGCAAAATGGCGGGCTACTTTTAACTGAATATGCTGGTGAGCCGAAAAACAAATATGAATCCTTAAAAAGATTTGTTGAACGTGATAGACTTCAAGCAATGTTTAGTGATACGGTTATTTTAATTTCAAGTTTTAGATTTGGTGAAGGAGATAGTGGAAGCAGACACGCAATGGAAAAAGCAAAAGAATACAAAAAATCTCGATTTGTTATGTTTGATGCAAAAAAAGATTGTGGAAAAAGTGATTTTGGGCTTAATGAAGATTTTGCGAAAGTGGGAGAAAAAGTTTTAACCAGCAAAACATTAGAGGAGTTAATTTCTTGAAATACATCTTTGATTTAGATGAAACCTTAATAAATTCAACAAATCTTAATAATGATGCCTATAATCATGCTCTTGAAAAGTTTGGATATAATAGAATTTACTTAAACAAAAGAATAACAAGAGAAAATATAAAAAATTTGAGTGATTACAAAGAAATCATAAAAGAAAAACAAAAATATTTCACTTTAAAATGGCTTCCTTATAGAGTTATATTAAATTCAAAGTTTTTAGAAAAACTTAGAAGTTTGGAGCAAGAAAATTGTTTTTTGTGGACAAAAGCAGACAAATTCAGGGTTGAAAAGGTTTTAAAACTTTGTAAACTAAAAAAATATTTCCACTCAGTTATTTTTGACGATAAAACAAGTTTTGAGAGTTCCATTCAAAAATTAAAAGATGTAACAAAATCAAACAATTTAATTATTTATGAAAACAATTTCAAGTTTTTTGAGAATCAAAAAGTAAAAATATTAAATAATTTTCAAAGTAAATATTTTAATGTGAATTGTTATTTGATAAACTAAAAAATCCAGCCTATTAGTCTAGGTTGGATTTTTATATATAATAATCAATCTTTTTTTGTGTCTTTCCGTACTTTTACTATATTAACTTCATGCCCCAAATTTTTCATTATTTTACTAAAATTATTTACTATGTCAATTTCTTTTTTACTTTTTTCAAGC
>CAVEAP010000064.1:2209-4886 GCA_963613725.1 Mediterraneibacter torques | reverse complement strand
GTTTGCAACCGCAAAACTTTCCGCACCCAAAAGTTTTGAGCAAGAATTTGGAAATTCCAATTCAATGTTGGTTTCAAAATTTTCAGACAAAACATTTGCAATTGTGTTTAGGTCATACATTTCTAATTTTTGATTTGCTGGAGCAATGCTTGAAACATAGTTTTGAGTTTGTTTTTCCAAAACAAATGCTTGAGCAGAAATTTTTTGAGTTAATGAAAGTGAAATTTCGTTAACCGTTATGTTGTCTGTGCCTTGATTGTGAACTTCTGCCCACACCTTGCTGTCTGGACTTATTAAATTTGAATTAAAACTTACCGAAAAAGGTGCCGAGGACACCAATGGAATAATTCCTTCTTGAGTTTTCACAAACACATGAGTTTCCACATTTCCAACAACGGTGGCTGTTTGGTTGTTTGTGGTTACTTCGCCCACACAAATTTCACTTTTTGCATACAAAACTTTTTCTATTTTTTGTCCATTGGTTTGAAAACTTAAAATTACTTGTGTGTTTTGCTTTTCCAAACATCTTTTGTTTTTTAGCTCTACGCTTGCAATTTGCGGTTCAAATGACATTTTTTTGATTCCCTCCAAAAAGAATTCTTTTTTTATTATATTTTTTTATTTTTTAAAATATAACCACAAAGACTAATGTTTTGCAACAATTTTCACATCTCCACACAAAATGTCACTGTAAGAACATGACATTTTTTCATTTGTTGTTGCGTTGTCTAGTTTGACAACAAAAACACTGTGATAGGCATCTTCGACAACTCCTGTGTAATGGCTGATTTTTTTACGACCATGATTCACTTCCATTTCAACACCTTTTCCTTTTAAGTTTAAAATTTTGTTTTTTACATCATCAAGTGTTGATGCTTGATTTCGCATTGTATCACCTCGCTTTTTGTTATTATATACAGTTACACCACAAAATTAGAACAAAAAAACCAATCTAGAATTTAGATTGGATTTTTAAACTAAAATATTTTTGATTGCCACTACATTTTTTAATTTATGATTGTTTAGTCATCGAGATTGAAAACGGTCATAATCTCTGAAAGACTTTCTTTTGGGGTTAGGGCTTCTTCAATTGAAAAACTTTTTCCTTTGCTTTCTTTTTGTTGTTTTCCCGGAATGTTTAAGACTTCTTTTCCTATTCCAAGTGTTAGCGGAATTTTTACTCCTCCACCATTAAGAAATTGTTCGGCTTGTGATGGCTCGCTTAAAACAATTTCTTCTTCAACAAAATGTTCTTCAGTTGAATCACGAGTTATTTTTGAAACATATTTTTTTGTTATGATTTTGTTTGAGTTCAAAGGTTTTTTGCCATTCATTCTTGAAAGCACATTTTTTGCATAACTTTGGTTGTCGTTAACATCAACACTACTGTCAACAATAAGTTTTAAAGAGCAGTCAAAATCTTGCGAAAGTTTTGCAATTTCCTCGGTTGGAATAACACCTTTGGCTTTGTTTTTGAGGTCATCTAAAAAACTTCTCCATTTGTTATACAAAATTTTGAGCCTTTGTGCCTCAAGCATTTTTAACTTGTTTGTGGCATCCAAAATGTTTTTTGTTCGCTCTTCCCTTTTGGAATAGTCGTTTATGATTTCATGAAGTTTTTCAACCTTTTGTTCAAGATTAAAAATTTGGTTGTTTTTTTGCTCTAATTGAGTTTTAAAGTTGATTTTTGTTTTTGCAAACTCATCTTCTTTTGCTCTTAATTTTTCTTCATATTCAGCACGAATTTTTGCAAGGGCTTTGTCCACTTCAGAAACATCATAGCCTCTTTCTTTTATTTGAAAAATTTGCATAGATTTTTAAACTCTCCTTTTCCTTTTGGTTTGAATAATTTGCCAAACTACAACAAAAACCCCGACAGCAATTAAAATGATGCTTAACAGCAAACTTACTTTTACCGCTCCAATAAAAAGTGCCTCACTTGGATCCCGCAAGTTTTCTAAAACCGCCCTTAAAATTCCATATAACACTAAATAAAGCCCGAAGCAAAGCCCTTTTGTTTGACTTTTTTTGATGACAACGCAAAGGACTGCACAGAAAATAAAGCAGAAAAAACTTTCATAAAGCATTGTTGCCAAATGCCACGCCCCATCAACATAAATTGCAAAGGGGAAAAATTGCCAAGCAGTGTTTGTTAATTCATTTCCATAACAACAACCACTGCAATAACATCCAATTCTTCCAAAGGCTTGACCTAAAAGCAAACATGGAATAATCATGTCGGTTACATCAAAAAAATTCTTTTTTCTGACCAAGCAGTAAACAACAACCCCAATCACTCCACCAATGATAGAGCCATAGACTGCCAAACCACCATTCCAAATGGCGAAAGAACTCCACCCCCATGGTCCGTTGTTGAAAATTAAATAATAAAGTCTTGCACCAATAATTGCAGGAGGCAAAATCCAAAGCAATAATTCAAAAACATCATCTTTGCTAAGTCCACGATATTTGCAAATAAAACATGCCAGCACAACAGCAAAAACAATGCCTAGGGCAATTAAAATTCCATACCAATAAACACTAATTCCAAAAATTGTAAAGGCAATTGGTTGCATGATTTTGACCTCCTTAAATTATACTTAGGCATTATAAAGCATAAAACTTAAAAAGTCAATTAAATGACGAAAATAAAATAAAAAAATAGAAATATAAAATA
>CAVEAP010000064.1:0-2199 GCA_963613725.1 Mediterraneibacter torques | reverse complement strand
CTATTTTTTGTTACATTATAAACTTGGTCCTTCATTTTCTTGTGAAGCTTGAGTTTTTGCTGTTTCCTTAACTTCAGGACGATTTTTTCCAAGAATGGATGAAACTTCATTGCTAAGATGTTTTTTGCCTTTCTCAAAACTTTTAACATATGACCTTTGAATGTTTTCATTTGTTCTTTGGTCAAGATTCCCTTCTCTCAATTCTTTTTCTTTTCTTAAAATTTTAAGATTTGCAATGTTTTTGCGGTCAAAAACTCTTGCTACGATTGCAGAACCAATTCCAATAAGTCCTAAGCTTGTAAGCGCTCCGTTAACTGCCCACCATGCAGTGCTGAATGCTGCCAAAGCCCCAACAGGAGCAATGGTGATTGCAGCACCAACAAGGAGCAATCCACCAACAATACCAAGTCCCCAACGAAATCTTTTGTGTGATTTTGCTCTACGTGCTACCTCTTCTTCAAGAATTTGGATGTCTTCATTTGTCATTTCTTTTACATCTGATTCTGTGTATCTTTTTGTTTTATCGTATTCCATTATTTAACTTCCCCTTTTATTCAAAAGTCTAACTGTTACCTTTCTCAGTTGTCTATATTATACCATATTTTAAATTGTTTTGCAATACCTTTTTTAAAAATTTTTTGCTAATTTGTTAAACATTTTTAATAAATTTTTTAGCATTTACTATTTTGAGTGAAAATGGGCGTTTTTGAAGTAAAAATTAGAGAAAACCGCCTTTGATTTAAGCAAAAATATGTGATATTTTTATTTTTTTAGTGCAACATTGATTTCAAAAATTGTATCTGAAAAATACCTTTGAGGAAGAGCTTCAAGTTCCAAAGAGTTTGCCTTGCTTACAATGTAATTGTTCCCTGTTTTTATGACATCTTTTAGATTGTAAAACCTTAGTTCACCCATGACAACATTTATGTTAAGATTGTTTAGGGACACCGGAGAAAAACTGATTTCGGCAATAAAGCCCAAATCTTCATTTGCCTTTTGTAATCTTGAAACATATCCATCAAGTGTTGGCAAAGAAAGTTTCCAATCAAACTGCTTGATTTTGCCGAAAAATTGAACAAAATTTACCATGAATCCATTAAATTTGGCAACGCAAGAACTGTGAGGATTGTAGGATGACATTCTGTTCACTTGAACATAAAGTTGATTGAAAGGAGCATTTTTTCCGTTAAACATGGTTTTAAGGTCATAGTCATCAAGTTCAACTGGGTGGAATAACCCAATCAAGCAATTATTTTTGGTGTCAATGGACAAAATGTCATGAAAAATACCTTTTTTTAGGCAAAACACCGAAACAAGATTGCCATCGTTGTATCTTCCCCACAAAAGATTTTGAGTTAAAAAGCACATCAATTTGTTTGAGGCAATTTGCTCAATAAAATCTTTTTCGGTCCACAACCTTTTGTTGTGAAAGGCTTTTTCCAAACGCCTGATTTGTTTTTGGACTTCACGAGCAAGCCTTTTTTGCTCAATTTCAACAGTTCTTGGAATTGCTTGCCCAACCTCTTTTTGAAGGTCAACTTCAAAATCAACATTGATTTTCATTTTAAAGCCTTCAAATTCATAAGTTCCATCCTCTTGAATGTCAAAATTTGGAACAATTTTGTCTTTTAGGCTTTCAATTTCATTGTTTGTGTAGATTTTTGTTTCAATCATGTTTTTAAGCAAAGCATCTTGAAGGTGTTTGTCTTCAAAATTTTGTCTGTTTAAGGAGTTAAAAATGTTGAAAGCATCGGTTTTGTGTTCAAAAATGTATTGTTTTAAAAATCTGTTTAGAGGTTTTTGATTGTTTTTGTAAACTTTTATCATTTTGCGCATAATTTCTGTTGCACCATTTGGAGTTACATTTTGAATCAAACTAAAAGCCCAATCGTTTTCGCCCGCATTTGAAACAAGTTTTTGTGCCACAAAATTAGAAAAATTGTCCATGCTTTCTGGCTGGAAAAATTTTTGGAAAAATTTGAGTTCCCCACTCTCTTTTGAAAAGCCTAGATTTTGATAGCATTGAAGATAATAAGCAACAAATTGGTCATCGGCAATTTCACCATTTTGTAGTTTTAATTTAGGAAAATCGGAAAGGTTTTGCCCCAAAAATTTAAGATTTTGCGTGTCAATTTTCTGGCTGTTTTTCTTTGCTTGCACAAAAGTTATGTTTTTTTCTGGAAGTTCAAGATTAAGACT
>CAVEAP010000063.1:0-4916 GCA_963613725.1 Mediterraneibacter torques | reverse complement strand
CTCTTATTTTGTTATGGCAACGGTGAAAAGCACTCCAAGCAAAAACAATGGAGTTGTTAGTTTGTTTGTGAAAGACATGAAACTTAGTGGCTCAAATGATGAATTTTACAAAATTGACAACTTTAATATGTATGTAAAAATATCATCGGAAGATTTTAAAGATGAGGCACAAACACTTTTTGATGTCCACATTGGCGACAAGGTGATGTTTCATGCCACCATAAGAAACATTGATGTTTTTGATGAAAGCAAGGTGTTTTCTTATGCCTACAAAAATGGCGCTCGCTATTTTGCCTATTTGACCTATGGAACAGTGTCGGTGATTGATGGGCAAATGGGCTTTTTGGACAGTGTTCGCAACCACATAAAGCAAGTTATTTATTCCGCCATGGATGAAAGACAAGCGGGGCTTGCTTATGCTGTTTTTGTTGGTGACCAAAGTGGGCTGGATGAGGAAATTCAAGAGAATTTTAGATTGACAGGGCTTGCACATCTTTTGGCGGTGTCTGGAATAAATGTAACCATCATGATGGTGGCAATAATGTGGCTTTTTGAAAAACTGAAACTAAAACCACAAATTTCATTCGTGATTGTTATTTTGGTAATTTTGATTTATTGCGTTTTGTGTGATTTCACGGCTTCAGTTCTGCGAGCGGGAGTGATGACAATTTTTTTGATGTTTGGCAAAGTTTTTGGAAAACAAACTGATTCGCTAAATTCTGTTTCACTGGCGGGGGTTTTGTTTTTGCTGATTGAACCAATGTTTGCGTTTGATTTGTCCTTTATTTTAAGTTTTGCAAGTGTGTTTGGCATGATTTTGCTCTATGCTCCAATCTATGAAGGTTTGCTTAAACTAAAACTTGGAAAATTTGTGTCTGCTTCGCTTGCAATCAGCATTTCGGCGCAAGTTGCAACGCTTCCTTTTTTGATAAATTCCTTTGGTTACTTTTCCATAATTTCGCTTTTGGCAAACTTTGTTATTGGCCCAATTTTTGAATATACCTACATTGTGTTTTTTGTAACTTTGTTGCTTGATTTAATCATGCCATTTTTGTGGTTTTTGCAGTGGCTTGCTCAGTGGGGATATTGGCTTGTGGATTGGATTAGTTCGTGGATGGCACGGCTTCCATTCACGACAGTTGGTGTGTCCAATCTAAGCAATGTGTTTTCCTTTGTTTTGTTTGTGATGATGTTCACATTAAGTCGCTACAATGTTTCTAAAGCAACAGCGAAGGTCATCACAAACAGTGGTCTTGCCGTGCTTTTGGTTTTGACAATAATTTTTAACACTCAACTTTTGGCGGTGCTTTAAATTCTCTTTACAAAATCAATTTTTTGTGCTAGAATAAAAGCAAGGAGATGCCATGAAATTTTCAGAACTAAAACAAAGCCTAAATCAAATTGGCTGTGCCTATTATCTTTTTGGTGAAGATGCTTTTTTGCTTGATTCTGCCCAAAAGATGATTGAAAAGCACTGCGTGAAAAATATGCCCGAACTTAACATCAGCACTTTTAATGATGAAAATTTTGACCTTGAAAAATGTCTTGATGCGTGCCAAAGTTTGCCTTTTTGTGATGAGAAAAGGGTGGTGGTGCTAAGTGATTTAAGTTTTGACAAGCAAACAACAAAGCAACTTGAAAAATTTTTGGAAAAACAATCAAAAAATGTTTGTGTGATTTTTAAAGACAGCCAAAACTCGCCAAAAAACAAAACGCTTTTTGAACGGTCTTTGGGGGTTGATTGCAACGAACTTGATGAAAAAACCATTTTGTCTTTAATTGATTTTCGGTTAAAAAAACATGGCATTGAAGTTGAACCACAAGCATCACACACTTTGATTGAATATTGCAACGCAAACATGACTTTTGTTGACCAAGAGTTAAAAAAACTTGTTGCTTTTGCTGGTGAAAATGGAAAAATAACAAACCAAGATGTTGTAACTTTGGTGCACAAAAACATTGAATATGCTGTTTTTGAACTTGCAAACAAAGTGGTTGAAAAAAATGCCCAAAGAGCCTATGAAATTTTGGACCTTATGCTTCAAAGCAAGGAAGAGCCCATTTATTTGTTTGGAATGATAACAAATGTTTTTCGCAGGGTTTTTTATGCAACCATCACAAAAGGCACAAATGCCGAAATTGCCAAAATGCTGGGGGTAAAAGAATTTTCAATCACCTATGCACGAAAAATGAACAAAAACTTTTCACCAAAAAAACTTAAAGCAATTTTAGATTTAGCCTCAGAACTTGATTTTAACCAAAAAAATGGCAAAACCGATGATGTAACCGCACTTTATCAGTTGATTGCAAATTGTTTGGCAATGTAGCGTTAAAAATTTAAAAGAAGTTTTGCAAAAAAGCAACACTTCTTTTTTTGTTTTGGTTTTACAAACAAAAATTTTTGTGTTTTCGACACAATATGTAAAAATCTTTAAAAACCTGCATAAAATATCATAAAATTCGCATAGACTTTTTTATTATAATATTTTAGAATAAAGGAGTATGTTCAATGAAATTTTTAATGCTAAAAAAACATACTTTGATTTTTGCCCTAGTTTTGGCTGTGATGTGCATTTGCGTTTCTCAACCTTTGGGCGAAAATTCAGTTGCATCAGTGTTTTTTGGGGATAATTTAAGAAAAATTCCCATTTATTGTGTGAAAACCGACCAAAAAAAGGTGGCAATCTCTTTTGATGCCGCTTGGGGTGCGGACAAAACACAGGGAATTGTTGACATATTAAAAGAATACAAAGCAAACGCAACTTTCTTTTTGGTGAGTTTTTGGGCAGAAGATTATCCAAACCAAGCCAAAATGATTGCTGACAGCGGATTTGAAATTGGCACGCACAGTAGCACTCATCCCGACATGACAAAACTGTCAAAACAAGAACAAAAACTTGAACTAGAAAATTCCATCAAGACCATTGAGAGAATAACAAACCAAAAACCAAAACTTTTCAGACCACCTTTTGGAAGTTACAACAACAATCTTATTGAAACTGCTGAAAGTTTGGGGCTTGTGACAATCCAATGGAGTGTCGATTCTTTGGATTGGAAAGGTCTTAGTGCAAGTGAAATTTGTAGCAGAATAATCTCAAAATCACAAAATGGTTCAATAATCCTTTGTCATAACAATTCTGACCATATTTTGGAGGCTCTGCCACTTGTTTTGTCAAAACTTTGCTCAAAAGGTTTTCAGGTTACAAGTGTGGGCGATTTGATTTATCACGATTCTTTTAAGATAACAAGAGCTGGTGTGCAAGAAAAAATTTAAACATAATGGAGAAAGTATTTTTATGAATTTAGAAACAACAAACAACAACAAAGTTTTTTTAAGTGGAACACTGGCAAGTCTTCCGATTTTTAGTCATGAAATTTATGGCGAAAGTTTTTATGAAATAAATTTAAATGTGTCAAGATTGTCACATCAAATGGACATTATTCCAGTTACAATAAGTGAAAGACTTTTTGGCAATTTAAGTTTGCAAGTTGGCATAAGGCTTGCACTAAAAGGTCAATTTCGCTCTTACAACAAAATTGTGGAGGGGCACAGCAAACTTATGCTAACTGTTTTTGCTCGTGAAATTTTGGACAGTTGTGAAGATGATGTCAACCAAATTGAAATTGCGGGATTTGTGTGTAAAAATCCAATTTATCGAACAACTCCTTTTAAAAGAGAAATTTGTGATGTTTTGCTTGCTGTGAACAGAGCCTACAACAAATCAGACTATCTTCCTTGTATTGCATGGGGCAGAAATGCAAGGTTTGTTAAGGACCTTGACATTGGGCAAAAAGTTTTTATGACAGGGCGAATTCAAAGCAGGCAATATCAAAAAAAACTTGATGAACAAAACACTGAAACCAGAACCGCTTTTGAAATTTCAATTTCTCAAATTTCAACCGAAGACAATCTTGAAAAAGTGCTGGATATGAACATACCGCCAAAACTTTTTGGTGAAATTTAAAACAAGACAAGCAATTTTGCTTGTTTTATTTTTTTGTCAAAAAAAGTGGCAAAAAATTGAAAGTATGACACACATGTTGTCATATTTTATTTGTTAGAATTAGAACATATGTTCTATAATTTGCTAAAAAAAGTGCAAAAATTGTTAAAAATCTTTTGTAAAAAAACAAAAATTTAGCATCAAACATTGGCAAATATAAAATATATAATATAAAAAGAAAAAAGGAAAACAAAAATCCTTGTGCAATTTAAATTTTAAAAAAAAGGAGAAAAAATGAGAGAACTAAATTGGATGAGAACAGTTTTTGTTGCTTATGACACAATTGACAAAGTGTTGAAAGCGCTAGACAAACAAGTGCTAAATGAATCACTAAGTTCGGTTTCAACTTATGGGCCAGAAGACACTTTAAGGCTGGCAGATTCTGTTTTGGAAAAAGTTTATCGAAAAAGAAAACTTTGTGTTTTAAAGTATTTGACAGAGCAAAGTCTTAAAAACATAAAAAAAGAAAACGCAAAAATTTTGGCACTAAAATTTTTAAGTAATTTTTCAGAGGAAGAAATTTGTGATATGTTAAAAATTAGCACAAGAACCATGCACAGAAAAATGCAAGATGGATTTAGACAATGTTACAATTTTTTTGCAAAAAACGATTGTGATGTTGGTGTTTTGGAAAATTATTTTTTGCAAGAAGGTTTTATCAAAGGAATTTTTAACAAAATTAATTCCAAAATAAAAGAAAAACCCAAACCCAAAAAAATGGTTTGTGTTAGTTCAAATTTAGATTTTAGGAATTATGTCAGTTTTTGATTTTGTTTTTTTGCTTTTCAAATGAAATGGCAAAAATGTTAGGGCAAAAAGAAGAAAAGCAATTAAAAAAAGCACTGCCACAAGCCACAAGTTGTTTGGATTTTTAAAACTGTCTGACAAAATTGATGAATCATTGTTTGGTGG
>CAVEAP010000062.1:0-4969 GCA_963613725.1 Mediterraneibacter torques | reverse complement strand
AGCAAACAAAAATTTTTACGCTAAACATTTTTTTAAATTTTGGAAACAAAAACAATGCAAAAACAACTGCTCTTGCCGTTGGAAGTTTTTTGGTTTTTATGAATTTTTTTGCAAATTTTTTGCATACTAAAAAACAAACCATGTTTTGCTTTGATGCTACTGCATGTTTCAATCAAAACAGTTTTAAGTTTTTTTGCGAGGTGAGGTTGTGTTTTTTGATGTTTGGAGTTTTGACAAGTTTTTTGCTGGCAAAGAAAAAGGAGAAAAATCATGGATAACAAAGTTTTTGAAATGCTAAGCAAAGGGCTGGAAAGTTTGCCTTTTGTTGATGTTAAAAATGTGGTGGGTGAGCCGTTTGAGGTTTGTCCCGATGTCAAAGTTTTTCCGTTTGTGAAAATTTCGGTTGGCATGGTTGGTGGCGGCGGTGAATGTTTTGGAAAAAAGAAAAAGAAAAATCCGTTTTTTGGGGCATCAACTTCAGGTGTTAGTTTGGAACCATTAGGATTTTTGATTGTCCGAAAATCGGGGCAACAAATCATCACGCTAGACAGTCACAACACGCTTTCAAAAGTTACGCAAAGCATGGCTGATGCGTTTGGTTATTTTTTAAAAAAATCGGGAAAAGCAAAATTAAAAAAAGAAAAGGAGAAAACTAAAAATGCAAAAAAACAACCTTAAAAAATCAAAAAAACTTTTAATTTTGTGTTCATTTTTGCTAATTTTCATTTTTTTGTTTGGTTTTAATGCAAAAAATGTGAGTTTTGCGTTGAACACGCCATCTGTTTTTGATGAAAAAATTCAGTTTAGTTCAAGTGCAAAAAGTGCAATACTTGTTGATGCTGATTCAAAACGAGTTTTGTTTTCAAAAAATGAAAATCAAAAACTTCCAATGGCAAGCACCACAAAAATTGTAACAGCAATCACTGTCATTGAAAATTGTGATGACCTAGAAAAAGTTGTTGTCATCGACAAATCTTGCACTGAAATTTATGGCACAAGCATTTATCTTGAAGAAGGTGAAAAGATTACCATAAAAGAACTTTTGTATGGGCTTATGCTTCGAAGTGGAAATGATGCAAGTGTTGCTTTGGCAAAGGCTGTTGCGGGAAGTGTGGAAAATTTTTGCGAGTTAATGAACAAGTTTGCAATTTCTGTTGGGGCAACAAATTCGCATTTTTCAAACACACATGGTCTTGATGAAGATGAGCACTACACCACCGCAAGCGATTTGGCTTTAATCACCGCTTATGCTCTTGAAAATCCAACCTTTGCCGAGATTGTTAAAACAAAAAGCATAAGAATTCAGCAAAATCAACCAAAATCACGATTTTTGGTCAACAAAAACAAACTCCTAAAAAAACTTGATGGTTGCATTGGGGTGAAAACTGGTTTTACAAACAAAGCGGGCAGATGTTTGGTTTCGGCTTGCGAGCGTGATGGATTAAGGCTTGTTTCGGTGGTGCTTAATTGTGGGCCAATGTTTGAAGAAAGTGAAAAAATGTTTGAAACTGCTTTTGCTGATTTTAAAAAGGTTGAAATTTTGCCACCTTATTTTTATGTAAAAAATTTGAGCGTTGAAAATGGCAAAGATGATTTTGTTGGAGTTTGCTCAAAACAAGGCTTTTCGTTGATGCTTTCAAACAATGAACTTCAAAATGTTGATGTTGTTTTTGATGTTCCCGAAACATTGAAAGCCCCTGTTCAAAAAGACGCCGAAATTGGAGAAGTTAAAATTTATTATCAAAAACAGTTGCTTTTTTCTGAAAAAATATATACAATAAAGGAGGTGGATTCAGTTCTTTTGAAAGACAAAATAAAAGAAATTTTGAAAAACTGGAACGCTTAGAACTTTTAAAGGAAAAAACTATGCGTCTAAACAGATTTATGGCAACCTGTGGGGTTGCTTCAAGACGAAAATGTGACGAATTTATTTTGCAAGGAAAGGTTAGAGTTAACGCAAAAGTGGTAAAGCAACTTGGTGTTGAAATCAATCCAGACACCGACATTGTTGCATTTGAAGGAAAACCTTTAAGGCTTCCCGAGGAGTTTTCTTACATAATGCTTAACAAGCCAAATGGCTACATAACCAGTACAAGTGATCCACAAAACCGCAAAACAGTGATGACACTTCTTCCAAAAATTGGAAAAAGAATTTTTCCAGTGGGCAGACTTGATTTTAATTCATCAGGTCTTTTGCTTTTTACAGATGATGGTGCTTTGGCGCAACAACTTATGCACCCATCTTTTGAACTTGGAAAAACCTATCTTGCTATTGTTGATGGAACAATCACCATGCAAGATTTGAAAAAAATTAGAAATGGTGTGGACATTGGTGGATTCAAAACAAGCAAAGCCCAAGCATTTTTAATAAAAACCACAAACAACCAAAGTCTTGTGAAAATTATTATTCATGAAGGGAAAAATCGTCAAGTAAGGCGAATGTTTGATGCAATTGGCTTTAAGGTAAAAAGTCTTAAGCGTGTTGCTATTGGAAAACTTGTGCTAGGTTCTTTGGAGTCTGGAAAATGGCGTTATCTAAGTGCAGATGAAATAAAATATCTTAAATCAGCAACAAAAAATGAGCAAAACAAGGGTTGAAGCCCTTTTTTGTTTTTTGAAAAGGTTGCAAAAAAAACAAATGTGATATATAATAGTAATAATGCAATTTACTTAGATAAGGAGAAAAAATGTTTTTTTATCATTTTTCAAGATTTTTGTCCTACATTCCATTGAGTTTAATTTATCCAACAAAAACAATTGGAGCAAAAAACATTCCCAAAAAACAAACAGTCATTTTTGCTTGCAATCATCGTTCAAATGTTGATGTTGTTTTGATTGGCCTAAAAACCAGCAAGGCATTTAATGTTCTTGCCAAACAAAGTCTTTTTAAGAACAAATTTTTGGGAGCGGTGCTTAAAAGTTATGGAGCAATTCCTGTTGATAGGGACAATGTTTCGCCAAGTGTTATAAAAACAGTTTTAAAAGGGCTTAAAAATGGCAAACGCCTTGTGATGTTTCCAGAAGGCACCCGAAATGATGTGAGCGACCAAGATTCCATTTCAGCAAAAAATGGAGTTGCCATGTTTGCCATAAAAACGCACACGCCAGTTGTTCCAATGTGGATTGTAAAAAAGCCAAAAGCGTTCAAACACAACACACTTTTGATTGGAAAACCTTTTGAGTTAACTGAATTTTATGAGCAAAAACTAACAGCTGAAGTTTTGGACAGTGCCAGCAAAATTGTATCACAAAAAATGCAAGAACTTCGAGATGATTATTTAAAACAACAACAAGAGAAAAAAGACAAAAAGCAAGCAAAAAAACAAAAAAAGAACTCAAAATCAAAAAAACAAGTTAAACAAAACCAAATTGAAAGTTAAATTTTGCAACATGCAAGATGTTGGCTGTCATAAAGCGTTAGAAAAAATTGAAAAAATTTTGGACAACGAAAGCAAGTGAATTTTTCCTTGCTTTTTTTGTTGCAAAAACAATTTTTTTATGTTAAAATAAGTAATGTTTTAACAAAACCAAAAAATCATGATTTAAACACTTAACCTTAAAAAAGTTGTTTGAATTGTTGAACCAAACACGTAAAATTTCACACACCCCCAAAAGATAAGTGCTTATGATTAAAATCAAACTTTAAAAATATATGCGGGGGCGAGATGTGGTGTGATTTGCAAAAAACATGATTTTTAAAGTTAAAGCAACACAAAAAAACAAATTTAAATGCACAAAATGTGCTGATGTGGCTCAGTTGGTAGAGCAATTGATTCGTAATCAATAGGTCGCGGGTTCAAATCCCGCCATCAGCTCCAATGCTGTGTGTTGTGTTTTTAAAAAAGTGGGGGCATGTTGGGGATAAAAATAAAAGAGCAGTATTTTTACTGCTTTTTTGCTTTTTTAGCTTGTTTTTGCTGATTTAAAATTTTTTTAATTAACTGTTACGTTACAGCAAAATCAAAACGCAATTTGATGAGATTTTTTGTTTTACTATTTTTTAAAATTTTAAAAGTATTTTTGATTTTAACATTTACAAGCCTGTGGGCTTGTGTTATAATATAAGGGCAAAAGGTGATTTTATGAACATAAAAACAAAAAAGGGCAAAGAGGTGAACATCCAAGTTTTTGAAAACAAAGACAACACTTTCAAAATTTTGCCTTTTGACAGCAATCACGAACAGTTGGGGTTTTTGACCTTTAAGTTTTTGGACAAAACCGATGTTTGGCTTTATCAAGTTGCAACCTATGAGAAATTTAGAAATCAAGGTGTTGCAAGTCTTATGCTTGAAGTTTTAGAATATGTTTGTGCGGTGCAATATGGCAAAACCAAAATTAAAGGAAAGTTTTTGCCAGCATCTTTTTTTGCTGAACAATTTTATGAGGCAAATGATTATGATATTAAAATTATCAATTACAGCCCAATTCTTGAAAAAGAGTTAGACAAGCACCAAATTGAAAAAAACTTTTTGCAAAAAACCAATGGAAAGTCTTTAAAGGTTCAATCAAAGCAAGAAGAAATACAAAAAATTGTTGAAGAAGCCGAGCAAAAAGCAAAACAACCAACAAAAAAAATACAAAAAGAAAATGTGTTTTAGAAAACACATTTTTTTGTTTTTGAATATTTGTCTGGACAAAATTTAAATTTTGTTATATAATATAACAAAAACACAAAGGATAAAAAATTGTTTGCACATTTAAGACCAATTTTCATAACATTTTTGGGCATGATGCTGGGCATTTTTCTTGCAGACCTTTTTAGGCAAGGAAAAACGGCTTATTTAATTGCTTTTTTGATTGTTTTGGTGATTTTGATTTTTGTTGCACTTTTTAAGTTTGTTTTTAAAAATAAATTTTTTAACACCTTTGGAAAATATCTAAAATCTTTTTCCATTGTGTTTGTGGCAACTGCGGTGGGTGCGGTGCTTTTTTATGGAGTTTTTTCAAAAATAAGTGGTGAAGAGAAAGT
>CAVEAP010000061.1:0-5016 GCA_963613725.1 Mediterraneibacter torques | reverse complement strand
CATGTATAGCGATTTTTGTCTTTTCTCTTGTTGGTAGAGTTATTTGCTTGAAAAAAAAGTGTTTATTTGTTAAAATAATGCAATAAAAAACGCAAGGAGACGGAAAAATATGAAAAATCTTGTTATAACAATGGAAAGCACCGCAGATCTTCCAAAAGAAATTGTGGAAGAAAAAGGGTTTGCTGTTTTTGACATGCAGTTTTGTGTTGGTGAAAATGAATATTCCACCGAAACACATTCAACGCAAAGCAGTGAAATTTACAAAAAAATGAGAGATGGGCAAAAGACATCAACTTCACAAATCAACCAATTTTTGTATCAGGAGCATTTTCAAAAACTTTTGGAACAACAAAAAACAATTTTGCACATTGGTTTTTCAAGTGGACTGTCTGGCAGTCTTTTTAATGCACAAAAAGTGGCAGAAGAGTTGAACAAGTCGCAAAAAAGAATTTTTGTGGTTGACAGCCTTGTTGGTTCGGTGGGACAAGGCATGCTTGCCCTAAAAGTTTTTGAATTTGCCAAAACTTGTGAGGACATTAACGAAATTGAAAAATATGCAAATGAACTCGCCAAAAAAATGAATGCTTTTTTCACTGTGGACAACCTAAAATATCTTGCTCTTGGTGGACGCATTAGCAAAGCAAAAGCAGTGATTGGAAACATGCTTGCCATAAAGCCAATTATTCATGCCACCAATGAGGGCAAACTTGAAAATGGTGAAAAAGTGATTTCACGCAAAAAATCACTTCAAAACTTGGCAAACAAATATTGTGAAAAGCGAGATGCACAAAACCCAGAAATTTTTATTGCTCATGCTGACAGCCCAAATGATGTTAATTTTTTGAAAGACCTAATTTTTCAAAAATCAAAAATTGTTGCAGATGTGTTTGAGATTGGTCCTGTGATGGGCAGTCATTGTGGGCCGGGAACTATTGCCATCTTTTTTTGGGGTAGTCAACGCTAAAATTTGGGTGCGGAAAAGTTTTCCATTTTTCCACACTTCTTTTTAAGTGTTATTGTTGTGTGAGCAAAAACAAGGGGCGATGCTAATTTAATGTATGGCTTTTTTTGTTAAATTTTAACAACAAAAAATCAAACAAAGATTTTTTGAAATATGGGTGCAAAATTTTTGAAAATGTGTTTTGCAAAAAAATGTGCTAAAAAAATGAAAATTTTGTGATTTTTTGAGTTAAAAATTGCGGTTTTTTCAAAAAATTTTGTTAATTTTGAGTTTTTTGGTTCATAAAACAAAAAAACATTGCTTTTTTATGATGTTTTTGTTATACTCTTAGTTATATTTTAAAAAGGAGGAAAAATGGGAACAAAAGACAAAACAAAAGAAGTAAGTCCAAAAGATGTTAAAAAACCAATTTCAAAAAGCCAAATGCGTTTTGAGAAAAAACAAAAAAAGCAACAAGAAAAAGATTTTAAGCGTTATGGTTTAACTCCAGAAGACATGAAAGACAAAAGTGCGTACAGCAATGAGGAAGTCAAAAAAGGTTTTCCATCACTTCGCAAGTGCCTAAGGTATTGCAAAGACTACAAAGGCTATCTTTTTGGTGTGGTGGTTTGTTCGCTGTTTTACGTTGCTCTTTCAGTTTTTGCTCCATATGTCACACAACATTTGATTGATGCGATTGGGCAAAACAACAACTTGGCACTTTGGTTTGCTTTTTCAATCATGCTTGTGTGGATATTTAGAAGAGTGTTTCTTTATGTTTGGGACATTTTAGCTGAAACCATGCTAGCAAAAATCAGAAGAAAACTAAGGCTTGACCTTTTTGATGCCGTTTCACTCACAAAATCAAAAAAATTTGACAAAGTGAACAGTGGAACAATTGTAAGCAGAATCAACAATGATGCAAGTCAAATTGCAAATGTGTTGTTTGATGCCCTTGCTAGTGCTTCCGACATTTTTGTTGGAATTGGATTTATTGTTTATGTTTTTATTGTAAATGTTTGGATGGGCTTGGTGGTTGTTGGAACATCTGTTTTAGTGCTTTTTAGTGGGATGTTGTTTTTGCGATACAACTACAAAATTCAAAAACGCCAAAAAATTTTAAATGACAAGCGTATTGGTTTTACAAACGAAGTTGTTCGTGGAATGCGGGACATAAAAAATCTTAACATACGAAAAAATGTTCGTGGAAAATTTTTGGAAAACATCAATTATTCATTAAAATCCTCCATGGACCAAAGCATCTATGGAAATTTTTTTAGGCAATTAAAGTGGATATGTGGTGCTGTTGCTGAATTTGTTTGCACTGCGTTTGGAATTTGGCTTTTAAGTGTGGGGCAAATGACAGTTGGTGGCATTTTGATGATTATTATGTATTATGGCAGAGTTTCTGGAATGATTGTTGGTTATCAAGAAATTCAAGAATATGTGCGAGAAGCAAGCATTTCTGCTGAGCGTGTTGTGGAGATTTTGGATGATAAAGTTTATCCAAAAGAAAAATTTGGAAACAAAAAAATCAAAAAGCCACAAGGCAAAATTGAATTCAAAAATGTTGTGTTTGGCTATGATGAAAACACACCAGTGCTAAAAGGTTTAAACCTTAAAATTGAGCCAAGGCAAAGTGTTGCCTTTGTTGGAAAAAGTGGGCAAGGAAAATCAACTCTTTTAAGTCTTATTCCACGGCTCTATGATGCTCAAAGCGGAGAAATTTTGATTGATGATGTTAACATAACAAAACTTTCAGAAGATGGGCTTCGTGACATTGTAACAGTTGTGCCCCAAAATCCTTATATTTTTAACACTAGCATAAAAGAAAATTTAAAATTTGTGAAACCAGATTTAACTGATGAAGAAATGATGGAAGTTTGCAAAAAAGCACAAATTCATGACTTTATTATGACCAAGCAAAACGGCTATGACAGTTTGCTTGGTGAAAATGGTTTGATTTTAAGTGGAGGGCAACATCAACGACTTGCAATTGCACGGGCACTTTTAAAGCAAGGAAAAATCATTTTGTTTGATGAAGCAACTTCGGCACTAGACAACGAAAATCAATCAAAAATTCAAAAAGTAATTGAAGATTTGACCGCAGAGCACACGGTTTTGATTGTGGCACACAGACTTTCAACTGTTGTGAATTGCGACCAAATTTGTATGCTTGAAAATGGTGAAATTATCGCAAAAGGAACTCATCAACAACTCATGAAAACTTGCAAACCTTATCAAAAACTTTATCGCATTGAACAAAAGGCTTCAAAACTTTCAAAAGAGCAAGAAGAAAATCCAGTTTAAGAAAAACACCAAGTTGGTGTTTTTTTTGATTTTGTTTTTCAAAGAAAAAACAGTTCAAAGCAAAGATTATGTCAATTTTTTGCAGTTTGCATAATTTTTTTTGCTAAAAACAAACTAATTTTTGTTTATTTGGTTGATTTTTTTTATTTTTTATTGTAAAATCAAATCAAACAAAAAAGGAGATTTTTTTATGAAAACAAAATTCAATCCACTTTTCACGCCATGGAAAATTGGAAATTGTGAAATCAAAAACCGAATTGTGTTATGCCCAATGGGTGGAACATCACTTTTTGGTTGGATGGAAAAACACAAATTTGACAAAGATGCCGCAAGTTTTTTCAGGGAAGTTGCTGAAAACGATGTTGGTTTGATTATTCCGGGAATTGCCCCAATTCGCAACATGATGGGTGGGCAATGGCTTTACAAAGCAAAAGGTGCTTTTAGGGACATTAAAAAATTCATGGAAGAAATTCACAAAACAGGAGCAAAACTTTTTGTGCAATTAACCGCAGGTTTTGGAAGGTCATTTTCAATTCCAAACAGTTTGGTGCCAATCATAAAAAACAAATTTTTGAAAGGTATTTTGAAACCAATCATCGACCTTGACCGCCTTTGCGCAAGTCCATCAAAAATGCCATCACGCTGGCTTGAGGGATATGAATGCCGAGAGGTTACCAAAAAAGAGATTGAAGAAATGGTTTTGGCTTTTGCAAAAACTGCAAAAATGCTTCAAGAAGCAGGAGTTGATGGTGTTGAAATTCACGCCGTTCACGAGGGCTACTTGCTTGACCAATTCACACTTTCCTACACAAACAAAAGACAAGATGAATATGGTGGAAGTTTTGAAAACCGCTATCGTTTTGCCACCGACATTGTGAAAGCAATCAAAAAAGAATGTGGAGATTTTCCTGTTTCACTAAGATATTCTGTTGTCAGCAAAGCAAAAGATTTTTGTGTGGGTGCTGTGCCGGGTGAAAAATTCAAAGAAATTGGCAGAGACATGAAAGAAAGTGAAAAGGCAGCAAAATATTTGGAAGAAGCGGGCTATGACATGCTTAACTGCGACAACGGAACCTATGATGCTTGGTATTGGGCTCATCCACCTGCTTACATGCCACAAAACTGTAACCTAGAAGAGGTTGCACACATCAAACAATTCGTAAACATTCCTGTTGTTTGTGCTGGAAGAATGGAACCAGAAACCGCATCAAAAGCCATCAAAGAAAAACAAATTGATGCAATGGGTGTTGCAAGACAATTTTTGGCAGACAGTGCGTGGATAACAAAACTAAAAGAGGACAGACCAGAAGACATTTTGCCATGTATTTGCTGTCACAATGGGTGTTTCCCAATGTCGCACCACAAAGGTGTTGCGTGTGATGCTCCAATGGACGACTCAAAACACATGGCTCGTTGTGCACTTAACCCAACCGTTATGGACGGTGGAAAATATGATTTAAAACCAGCAAAACAAAGCAAAAAAATTGCAGTTGTTGGTGGTGGAATTGGTGGAATGGAGGTGGCAAGAGTTGCTTGCCTTCGTGGTCATCGTGTTACAATTTTTGAAAAAACAAAAAGTCTTGGTGGGGTGTTTGTTGCTGCCGCCGCTCCAAGTTTTAAAGAGCAAGACAAAAAACTTTTAAAATGGTATAAAAAGCAAATCAAAGACCTTGAAATTGAGGTTAATTTTGAAACCGAAATCAAGTCGCAAGAAGAACTTGCTGACTTTGATGAAATTGTTGTTGCCACAGGGGCAACTCCAAAAC
>CAVEAP010000060.1:0-5025 GCA_963613725.1 Mediterraneibacter torques | reverse complement strand
ATTTGTTAAAAAACTTGGCAAAAAAATTCAAATTGTTGGAGATGATCTTTTTGTTACCAATCCACAAATTTTAGAAAAAGGAATTGAACTTAAAGCAGCAAATTCAATTCTTATAAAACTAAATCAAATTGGAACAGTTAGTGAAACATTAAAAACAATTGCACGAGCAAAAGAAGCTGGATTTTCAACAATTGTTTCTCACCGAAGTGGTGAAACCGAAGATAGCTATATTGCAGACATCGCAACAGGTTCTTGTGCTGGACAAATTAAAACTGGTGCACCATCAAGAAGCGACCGAGTTGCAAAGTATAATCAACTTTTAAGAGTTGAAGAAAAACTTGGAAAACGAGCAAAATTTGCATCATTCAAATAATTTTTTATAAAAATTTTTTAAAACAAAAAAGGCATATGAAAATATGCCTTTTTTTGATTCGTGCCCAGCAACCAAAAATTTGAGGGAGCAAATTAAAAATTTGATGGGCACGAGGGTTGGGGGTCTCGCCTACTTATTATATAAAGTAGAGTTAGAAAGCAAACTTGCGGTTGTCAGGACACAAGTGTCCAGATACGCTCGATGCGTGCCTTTCGGCACTTACTTCGGTATGACAATAAGGGTTGTACCTTTCGCCTACTTGTTATATGGTAGAGTTAGATGTTGTTTAGCAAGGCTTGATGTGTCGATTGGGTTTTAACCTCAAATGAATTGGTTAACGAGATCCTTCAAAGATAGCCCCCGAAGATAGGTTCAGGATGACAATAACTTTTCGTTGTCAAGGACACTGGTGTGTCCAGATACGCTCCACTCCCTACGGTCGGTCGGTATGACATGGAGGTTGAGGTTCTCTCTTACTTATTATATAAGGTAAAATTAGATGTTGATTTGTGGTAGGACAATAAGGTTATATCTTTTGTTGATGTGAGGTTTTGAGTTATTGTCATACCGAAGCGGAGCGTTAGCGAAGTCGAGTGTATCTAGGGCGGAACGCCCTTTGACATCACCTAAGCCCACACAGACAAAAAAGTTAGAAATGTTGTTTAGTGGGGGTTAACATCACTCTCCCGTTGTAATTGTGGTGTTGTCATCGGTGATGGTAAAGCGTTTTATGGTCCACTGAAAACTCTTGCTTTGTGTTCCATCAGTAAACTCATAGTTTGTTTTGTCTTTTATCTCAATTGTAATAGTGTAAGTTCCTGCGTGTGTTGCTGAGAGAGTGCTTGAAGATAATATTTGAGAATATGTTTGGTCATAAGTTATTGTTGGACTTTGTGTTTTGGTGTTAAATGTTAGGTCTGCCTTTACTGTTGGAAGGGAAATTTTGGCTCTGGAAATTGTAAATGCAACAGCCTTGCTGGTTGCTCCATTGTAGTTTGTGGTTGCATTAACAACTGCATACATATAGTACGTTCCTGCACTTAGGCTGGTTGAACTTGTAACATTTGTCCACAGTGTTCCACCTGTGGTTGAATTTAAGGTGTTGTAGTAATATGTTACTGTTCCTCCACCTGTGTTTCCACTTATGATTGGGTTTGATTTTTCCCCAGCATATGTGTAACTGCTCATGGAAACGATTGGGCTGATGCTCGCCTTGGAAATTGTAAACGCAACAGCCTTGCTGGTTGCTCCATTGTAGTTTGTGGTTGCATTAACAACTGCATACATATAGTACGTTCCTGCACTTAGGCTGGTTGAACTTGTAACATTTGTCCACAGTGTTCCACCTGTGGTTGAATTTAAGGTGTTGTAGTAATATGTTACTGTTCCTCCACCAGTGTTTCCGCTTATGCTTGGAGTTGGTTTTGTTCCACCATAGGTGTAGCCTGTCATTGAGAGCGTTAAGGTTATATTCGCTTTGGAAATTGTGAATTCAACTGCACTTGTTGTTGCTCCGAGATAATTGGTTGTTTCAATTATTGTTGCATACATATAGTATGTTCCTGCATTTAAGGTTAAGGAATCTCCCACACTTGACCATGCTATGCCATTTAAGTTTGTGTTGGTGGTGTTGTAATAATAGGTTACCGCACCATTACCAGTATTTCCGCTTATGCTTGGAGTTGATTTTGTTCCGCCATAGGTGTAGCCTGTCATTGAGAGCGTTAAGGTTATATTCGCTTTGGAAATTGTGAATTCAACTGCACTTGTTGTTGCTCCGAGATAATTGGTTGTTTCAATTATTGTTGCATACATATAGTATGTTCCTGCATTTAAGGTTAAGGAATCTCCCACACTTGACCATGCTATGCCATTTAAGTTTGTGTTGGTGGTGTTGTAATAATAGGTTACCGCACCATTACCAGTATTTCCGCTTATGCTTGGAGTTGATTTTGTTCCGCCATAGGTGTAGCCTGTCATTGAGAGCGTTAAGGTTATATTCGCTTTGGAAATTGTGAATTCAACTGCACTTGTTGTTGCTCCGAGATAATTGGTTGTTTCAATTATTGTTGCATACATATAGTATGTTCCTGCATTTAGGCTGGTTGCACTTGTAACTTTTGTCCACAGTGTTCCACCTGAGGTTGAGTTTGAAGTGTTATAGTAATATGTTACTGTTCCGCCACCAGTGTTTCCGCTTATGATTGGAGTTGATTTTGTTCCTGCGTAAGTGTAACTGCTCATGGAAACACTTGGACTGATGCTTGCCTTGTTTATGGTGATTGTAATGCTTGCATCTTTTGTTTTTGCACTTTTATTGTCTGTTGCTCTAACTGTTAAAGAATAAGAATTTGCTGGCGTTGATGCTTTTATTGTGATTGTTGTTCCTGAAATTGAAAAATAACTGCTTGTGTTTCCTGATGTGATTGAATAGGAATAACTTCCCGTTCCATTTGATGCTGTGTTTATAGTTCCAGTTTGCGCGCTTGTTGAAAAGGTTGTTGTGATTGTAGCATTTGAAAATGTTAATTCATTGGCTGTAAAATTGGCTGTTATTGTCCCATTTGCAGTAACTGAACCACTAGCATTTGTCCAACGTGAAAATGTATAACCAGTGCTTGCTGTAGCCGTTACGCTTTGAAGTCCGGCAAAGGACACTGTGTTTGCACTTGTGGAAACAGCTGAGCCACTGATTACTATTCTGCTAGACGAATCAACACTTCCACCTGTTCCAGCAGAAATTGTAACTGTACAAAAACTTACTGAAACACTTGCATCACTTCCTGTTGCATAGTTTCCACTGCCAACTGCCCTAACATAAACTGTTTTTGCTGTGGCACTTGCAACCAGTGTTGAAAACAAATTTGTTCCACTGGTTATGCTTGCATAACTGCCACTCCCTATTTTGTATTGATAAGATGAAGCATTGCTTACTGCGGTCCATGTAACTGCTCCTGTTGTTGATACGGCAAGGTTTGTTGGTGTAGATAGAGTTTTTGGAGAGATTGTGAAATTAACTGTGTTTGTAAGCCCAGTGTAATTTGTTGTTCCAGTTACAACCGACCGCATGGTGTAGGTTCCAGCATTTGTGGGGACTGTTGATGTGTAGGGGCTGTTTGTGGCAGTGCTGACTTTGTAGGTTCTTGTAACAGTTCCAAACTTTGGCGTTCCCACTGGTGTGCTTGCAGTGTTTCCGTAAATCCAATTTGCCATGCTTGGAGTAACATTCCAACTGTTAGTGGCTTTGCTTATGGACCAAGACAATGAAAAACTGTCAGTTCCGCCACCGCTCCACACATAATTTGAAGTGTCTTTGAGTGAAAATGTAACCGAATAATTTCCAACGCTGGTTTGAGAATAACCACTTATGTTCATTGTGCTACTGTTATAACCACTTATCGCCCCTTTTGAAATAAGGTTTATAGCACTTCCAGTGTAGGTGAAACTTGAAGTTGAAAGAGTTGGTTTTGCAACTTTTGTTGGAACATCATGATATATGGTGTCGATGAACCCAACTCCCGAAAAATTTGCAGTTCCATCGGTAGTGGTAGAAGTATAATAACTTCCGTTAAGATAATTACGCCAAAATGAAGTTTCCCATTTTGTGTTGCCATGGGTTTGCCAATACATTCCGGACACAAGTCCGTAGAGTGAAAACACTTCCATGCTTCCTGTTGCACCGGTGTCTTTGTTTGTAAGTTTAGTACCATAGGTTTCCCACTCTGATGTTGGAATTACCCATGTTATTGGTTCAACTTTTATCCAAATTGAATTTTCACCATTTTGTCCAACTGTTGTTGTGCCATCACTATATGTATAACTGCTGTTGTATGCATATCCTGGGACTTTAACATAATATTCGTTGCCAAATTTATATTCTGGAATTAGACTGTCTGTCACACATGTTCCGTCGTTTGCACTAATTGATGCTCTGCCGGGATACTTTCTTCCAGTTTTTGCACTATCTCCAAGTTTGTCAAGTTCGGATGTTATTGTTGTATCAGTTACTATTGTTTGTGGATACATTAGGTTATCTAGGGTTATTGTGTGAAATTCCTTACTTTCATCCGAATTACCCGAAGTTGTCGTCGTGCCCCGAGTTGCGTTGCCCGCACCCAGCGCGGATATTACAGATTTAAGATTGAGGTGCAAAGCACAACGAGAGGCCCGGTCGCCGCTGGTCGGGTCGCTGAAGATCAGGAGGGAGCGCACATTGCCAGCGCTGAACACAGTCCAGACGGAGGACGAGTAACCGGAACGACACCACCAAGAGCAGGAACCATTAGAACGTTTATGCAATAATCCTGTATAACTTGTATTCAAAGAAGCATAATTTGCTAATGCCCAGTCGGTTGGCTCACAAATTCTTTGGTCGTCTGATATGAAACCATATGTTCCATTGTTTTTCACATCATCATAGGAAGGAAAATAAACATAGTCGGTTGTGGAAACATCACTTAGTGTTGTTTGCTCAACAAAATCAGTTGCTGTTGTGGCATTTGTTTTTGCTTCAAGCGAAAGTGCATTTTTGCCCAATTTTGAGCAAGCAATTCCCAATGCTGAGCCCAAAACCAAGGCAAGACCGCCCAACGACCATAACAAAATTGTCCAGAATTTTTTTGATTTGTGTGTTTTTAATGTGTTTTTTGCCA
>CAVEAP010000059.1:0-5060 GCA_963613725.1 Mediterraneibacter torques | reverse complement strand
CCAAAATTAAAATTATTGGAGCAGGACTTGCGGGATGTGAATGTGCCTTGCAACTTGCGAATCGTGGCATAAAAGTAACGCTTTTTGACATGAAACCTCAAAAAATGTCACCAGCGCACAAAAATCCCAATTTTTGTGAACTTGTTTGTAGCAACACTTTAAAAAGCACTTCACTTGATTATGCTTCGGGGTTGCTAAAAGCTGAAATGCAAATGCTTGGAAGTGAAGTGTTACAATCAGCCCAAAATTGTTCTGTGCCAGCGGGCGAAACGCTTGCTGTTGATCGTGAAAAGTTTGCTGAAGATGTTACAAACAAAATAAAAAATAGTCCAAACATTGAGATTGTCAATCAAGAAGTTGAATCGCTTGATTCAGATGGAATAACAATCATAGCAACTGGTCCACTCACAAGTGAAAACTTGTCAAATGAACTTGAAAAATTAATTGGTCAAAGATTATATTTCTATGATGCAATTGCTCCAATTGTGGATGCTGAAAGCATTGATATGTCAAAAACCTTTGTTGAAGACCGTTGGGGCAATGGTGCGGGAGATTACATAAATTGTCCGCTCACAAAAGAAGAATATGAAGTTTTTTGGAATGCTTTGGTTAAAGCTCAAAGGGTGGAACTTAAAAGTTTTGAACAAGAAAAAAACTTTGAAGGTTGTCTTCCTGTTGAGGTTATGGGAAAACGTGATTTTGATGCGTTAAGATTTGGCCCGATGAAACCTGTTGGCTTTTTAACTCAAAAACCATTTGCTGTTCTTCAACTTAGAAAAGAAAATGTTCAGGGCACCATGTATAATTTGGTAGGTTTTCAAACAAACTTAACATATCCAGAACAAAAGCGAGTGTTTTCTCTTGTGCCAGCACTAAAAAATGCAAAGTTTTTACGCTATGGGGCAATGCATAGAAACAGTTATATCAATGCACCCAAATTTTTAGATAACAAATTCAGTTTAAAAACCAACCAAAACATCTTTTTTGCGGGGCAAATTAGTGGAGTGGAAGGCTATGTTGAAAGTATTGCTTCGGGGTTTGTTGTTGCAATGTTTGTTTACGACAAAATTTGTGGAACACAAAATTTCAAATTTAGCTTAAACACTGCTTTGGGAGGGCTTTGCAACTATCTTGTAAGTGCAAGTGAACATAACTTTCAACCAATGCACATAAATTGGGGATTGATGGCACCAATTCAATGTCCAAAAAACATGAAACATGAACAAATGGCAAAAAGGTCATTAAATGAAATAAAGGAGATTTCAAAATTATGGAACAACTAAAAGGAACAACCATTGTTGCAGTAAAAAGAAATGGAAAAACTGTTATCGGAGGAGACAGTCAAGCAACACTTGGAAACATGATATTAAAAGATTCAGTGCAAAAAGTCAGAAAAATTTACAACGACAAAGTAATTGTTGGATTTGCAGGGGCAGTGTCAGACGCTTTTGCAATGTTTAGGAAAATTGACTCAAATCTTCAAAAGTTTTCAGGAAATTTAGAGCGGGCTGTTGTTGAACTTACAAAGGAATGGCAAAGCATTGAATCACCTTTAAGAAGAGTTGAAGCAAGTCTTATTGTTGGTAACAAAGACAAACTTTATCTTGTTATGGGTGATGGAAATGTTGTTGAACCAACCGAAGGATTTGTTTCTATCGGCTCAGGAAGTGTGTTTGCTTTGGGTGCGGTAAAGGCTCTTTTGGAAAACACCAATCTATCTGCCCGTGAAATTGTTGAAAAAAGTTTGCATATTGCTGGCCAATATTGTATTTACACAAATGACCACATTAACATAGAGGAGGTTGAATAACATGGAACAATTAACGCCAAAAGAAATTGTTGCAGAACTTGACAAATACATTGTTGGGCAAGATTCGGCAAAACGCGCGGTTGCTGTGGCTTTAAGAAATCGTTACAGACGTAGCAAACTAAGTGAGGAACTTCGGGAAGAAGTTACTCCAAAAAACATTTTAATGAAAGGTCCAACAGGTGTTGGAAAAACCGAAATTGCCAGAAGACTTGCAAAACTTGTTCGTGCACCTTTTGTAAAAGTTGAGGCTACCAAATACACCGAAGTTGGCTATGTTGGCAGAGATGTTGAAAGCATGATTCGTGACCTTGTTGAAACTTCCGTTCATCTTGTAAAAGAGGAAAAGTTTGAACAAGTAAAAGCTCAGGCAAACAACCTTGCAAATAAAAAAATTCGTGACATCATGTATGCCAAAAGCAATTTGGTAAAGAGTGAAGAACCAGAAAATTACAAAGAAGTTTTGCTTAAAGAAATTGAAGAAGGAAAGCATGATGATGACATTATTGAAATGGAAGTTTTTGAAGCGCCAAAATCAATTGAAATCATGGGGGCTGGTTCTGACACAAACTTTTCCGAAATGTTTGGAGGTCTTTTGCCAAAACGCAAAAAAATGAGAAAACTAACAGTGAAGAATGCTCGAAAAAACATTGTTGCAGAGGAAAGTTCAAAACTTGTTGACAACGACAGTGTTAATGAAGAAGGTATTGCAAGGGCTGAACAAGAGGGAATTATTTTCATTGACGAAATCGACAAAATTGCCATTGGAAGCGGGAAAGCAAATGGTCCAGATGTTTCTCGTGAAGGTGTTCAGCGTGATATTTTGCCTTTTGTTGAGGGATGTACTGTTAGCACAAAATATGGAACTATTAGAACTGACTTTATTTTGTTTATTGCAGCGGGAGCTTTTCATGTGTCAAAAATTGAAGATTTAATTCCAGAACTTCAAGGAAGATTTCCAATTCGTGTTGAACTAAACAATCTTACAAAAGAGGATTTTCTGAAAATTTTAACACAACCAAAAAACGCAATCACAAAACAACACATTGAACTTTTGAAAGTTGACAACATCAATCTCAGCTTTGAAAAAGATGCACTTAAAGAAATTGCTCGAATTGCCGAACTTGAAAATGAAAGCAATGAAAACATTGGGGCCCGCAGACTTTACACGATTTTGGAGGCGCTTTTGGAAGAAGTTAGTTTTGAGGCGTGTGGGCAACACCCAATGACTGATGTTGTTGTTACAAAAGATTTTGTAAATCGCGTTTTAGCACAGACAATCAAACAATATGATTTGTCCAAATATATTATTTAGTGAGGAAAAAATGTATCAAAAACTAAAGGGAATGCGTGATATTTTTGCACCAACAATTTACAAATGGCAAAAATTGGAAAGCATCTTAAAAAATCTTGCCCAAAACTTTGGATGTACTGAAATCAGGACGCCAATTTTGGAAGAATCAAACTTATTTTTACGCAGTGTTGGGGAAAGTAGTGACATTGTAAGCAAGGAAATGTATAGTTTTAAAGACAAGGGGAATCGTGATGTAACAATGCGACCTGAGGGAACTGCAGGTGTTGTTCGTGCTTTTGTTGAAAATGGTTTGTTTAACGAAGTTTTACCACAAAAATTCTTTTATTTTGTGAATAATTTTAGATATGAAAATCCGCAATCAGGAAGATTTAGAGAGCATTCACAATTTGGAGTGGAATTTTTTGGAGTTGACACCGCTTATGGAGAACTTGAACTCATAAGCCTTGTTTCAGAAGCGTTAAAACAACTAAAAATAACGGACACAATTCTTCATATCAATTCAATTGGGCATAAAGATTGCAGAGCAAAATTTAACAATGCATTAAAACAATTTGCAGAACAAAACAAATCAAAATTTTGTGAAGATTGCAAAAGGCGAATGGAAACAAACCCTTTAAGAATGCTTGATTGCAAAAATGAAGGTTGCCAAGAAATTTTAAATTCAGCACCAAAACTTGAAGATTTTTTGTGTGATGACTGTAAAATGCATTTTGAAAAAGTAAAAAGTTTGCTATCGGAGAATGACATTCCCTTTGTTGTTGATTCAAATCTTGTTAGAGGGCTGGATTATTACAACAAAACAGTGTTTGAATTTGTAAAACCAAACTTTGATGGCAAGGGGGGAAAACTTACTGTTTGTGGCGGTGGTAGATATGATGGACTTGTTGAAGAAATTGGTCAAAAGTCAGTGCCATGTTTGGGTTTTGGAATGGGGCTTGACCGAATTGTTGCTCTTTTGCAAGATTGTTCACTTCCACAAACCGATGTCTATGTTATGAATGTGGGTTCAGTAGGTGCTGATGTAACCTTTAAAATTGCAAACAAACTCAGAAAAGAAAATCTTGTTGTTCAATGTAATTTGGTTGAAAAAAGTTTTAAGGCACAATTTAAATTTGCCGAAAAAATCAATGCAAAATTTGTGTGCATCGTGGGGGATGACGATGTGAAAAACAAAGTTGTTACTCTAAAAAATCTTGCTTCAGGAGAGGAACAAAAAATTACCGAGCAAGAATTGTTAAATTTTTTTAAAAAAGGAGAATAAAAATGGCAGAATTAAAACATTTAACACAAAATGAATTTGAAAGTGAGGTTTTACAAAGTGAAAAACCTGTTATCATAGATTTTTTTGCAACTTGGTGTGGACCTTGCAAAATGCTTGGACCTGTTTTAGAAGAAGTTGCTGAAGAAAATGATGATGTAAAAATTGTTAAGGTTGACATTGATGAAAACATGGAACTTGCACAACAATTTGGAATTATGAGTGTTCCAACACTTGTAATTTTTAAAAATGCTCAGGAAATTGGCCGTAAAATTGGCTTTAAACCAAAAGAACAAGTGCTTGAAATCATTGAAAACATAAAATAAGAAATTCACAACTAAAAACAAACACAATTTTGTGTTATGTTTAAAATCGTAATATATTTATCATAAAAACCATAAACTCACACTACGCCAAACAGAACAATCACACCTTATTGTCATACCGCCAAATTTGCCAGACACTGCGACAGCAGTTCTGCCCCTCAATTTGGGTTGATGTCGTGTGGAGCATATCTGGACACTTGTGTCCTTGACAACCGCAAGCCTGCCACCTAACTCTACCTTATCCCCAAAGCCCGAGAGAATTACAAAGTTATTGTCATACCGACCGACCGTAGGGAGTGGAGTGTATCTGGACACGCCAGTGTCCCTGGCAACGAAAAGCATGGGGCAAATTAT
>CAVEAP010000058.1:0-5153 GCA_963613725.1 Mediterraneibacter torques | reverse complement strand
TTAGAAAGCAGGCTTGCGGTTGTCAAGGACACTGGCGTGTCCAGATACGCTCGACTACGCTAACGCTTCGCTTCGGTATGACAATAACTTTGTGCTTCTCTCAGGGTTTGGGAATAATGTAAAGTTAGAAAGCAGGCTTGCGGTTGTCAAGGACACTGGCGTGTCCAGATACGCTCGACTACGCTAACGCTTCGCTTCGGTATGACATGGGGGTTGTGCTTCTCGCCCATTTATTATATATAAAGAAAAAGTTAAAAACACCACACAACAAGGGTGAGGTGTTTGGTTATTGTCATACCGACCGTAGTGGAGTGTATCTAGGGCATTTATGCCCTTGACTGCACCACGCTGGGACAGAGGATGTTGGCATTTAGTTAAGATATTTTTTGAGATAGTGACCTGTGAAGGAGTTTTTGTTTTGTGCAACTTGTTCGGGAGTTCCTGTGGCAATAATTTGTCCACCTCCCTCACCGCCCTCTGGTCCGAGGTCAATGATGTAGTCGGCACATTTGATGACATCAAGATTATGTTCAATTACAACAACTGTGTTTCCTTGCTCCACCAAGCCAGTTAGCACTTTTAACAATTTTTTGACATCATACATTGAAAGCCCTGTGGTTGGTTCATCCAAAATGTAAAGCGTTTTTCCTGTGCTTCGTTTTGAAAGTTCGGTGGCAAGTTTAACCCGTTGCGCTTCGCCTCCGCTAAGTTGGGTTGCCGACTGCCCCAAAGTTATATAGCCCAGCCCAACTTCTTTGATTGACCTGAGTTTTGAAGATAGGCTGGGAATGTTTTCAAAAAATTCGCAACCTTCTTCCACCGTCATTTCAAGAACATCGGAAATTGATTTTCCTTTGTATTTAACTTGCAAGGTTTCGTGGTTATAGCGTTTTCCTTTGCAAACCTCGCAAGGAACAGTTATGTCAGGCAAAAAATACATTTCAATTTCTTTTACGCCAGCACCATCACAAGCATCACAACGCCCGCCCCTTACATTAAAACTGAACCTACTGGCACTGTAGCCCCTTGCTTTTGCTTCGGGCGTCATGGCAAAAAGTTCTCGAATCATGGTGAAAAGCCCTGTGTAGGTGGCGGGGTTGCTTCGGGGGGTTTTTCCGATTGGAGATTGGTCGATGTTAATCACTTTGTCAAAAATTTCAACATTTTTGATTTTTTTAACTTTTCCAACTTCGGAACTTACAAGCCCCAGTTGATTTGCCACATAAGGATATAAAATGCGATTGACAAGACTTGATTTTCCGCTTCCAGACACTCCTGTTACAACAGTGAACAAATGTGCTGGGATTTTTACATCAATGTTTTTTAAATTGTTTTCTGATGCTCCAATGATTTCAATGAAATCTTTTGAACTTGGAAGCCTTCGCATGCTTGGAATTTTTATTTGCTCTTGACCGCTCAAAAACTTTCCTGTTACTGAATTTGGGTTTTTTATTAAATCTTCAACTGTTCCTGTGGCAACAATTTCACCTCCATGAATTCCAGCATAAGGACCAACGTCAACAACAAAATCGGCGGAACGGATTGTGTCTTCATCATGTTCAACAACAATCACGCTGTTGCCCAAATCTCGCAAATTTGTGAGGGTTTTTAGCAATCTGTCGTTGTCACGCTGATGAAGTCCGATTGAGGGTTCATCTAAAATGTAAAGCACACCGACAAGACCACTTCCAATTTGGGTGGCAAGGCGAATTCGCTGAGATTCCCCTCCGCTGAGTGTTTCGGCTGAGCGAGAAAGGGTTAAGTAATTTAGCCCAACATTTTGAAGGAAATTTAGTCTGCTCATGATTTCTTTTAATATGCTTTCAGCAATGATTGCTTTTGTTTTGTTTAGTTTTAGCCCTACGGACAAAAAGTGCTTTACAAGGTCATCAACAGACAAATTTGTGACTTCAATGATGTTTTTGCCCTCAATTTTTACCGAAAGTGCTTTTTGGTTAAGCCTGTTTCCTTTGCACTTTGGACAAGTTTTTTCTTTTATCATTTTGCCAATTTCACGCCTTTGGTGTTCACTTTCGGACTCTAAGTAACGCTTTTTTAGGTTGTTTGCAACCCCCTCAAACTTAAACGAAAACTTGTTGCCTCGTGAGGAATAGATGTCATATTTTTGCTCACCTGTTCCAAAAAGCAAAAGTTCTTGTTGTTTTTTTGGAAGTTTTTCAAAAGGAGTGTTTAGGTCGATGTTATATTCTTTTGCCACTGCTTCAAAAATTTTGTAGACAAAACTAAATTCATCACCCTTGAACCCACCCACAGACAACGCTCCTTGCCTTATGGACAAATGTTTGTTTGGAATTGCCAAATTCAAATCGACTTCTTCAGTGTAGCCAATTCCAGCACAATTTTCACAAGCCCCAAAAGGAGCATTAAACGAAAACAGCCTTGGAGTGATTTCTTCCAAAGAATAGCCACAAATTGAGCAAGCATAGTTTGTTGAAAAAATTTCTTCTTGACTGTCTTGCTTTATGATTGCAATTCCGCCAGCAAGTTTTAGGGCGATTTCCAAACTTTCGGTTAGCCTGCTTTTAATGTCTTCGCCAACAACAAGCCTGTCCACCACCACCGAAATTGTGTGTTTTTGATTTTTTTCTAGTTCAATTTTTTCATCTAAAGCAAAAACTTCGCCATCAACAACAACCCGCCCAAAGCCATCTTTTTTTAGGTCTTCAAAAAGTTTTTCAAATCTGCCCTTTTTTTCTCGTGCAACAGGTGCCAAAACTTGAATTTTTGCATCTTTTGGATAAGTTAGAATTTTGTCCACAATTTGGTCAAGAGGTTTCTTTTCGATTGGTTTGTTGCAATTTGGGCAATAAGGTGTGCCAATTCGGGCATATAAAAGCCTTAGGTAGTCATAGATTTCTGTTACTGTGCCAACGGTTGAGCGTGGGTTGTGGTTTGTGGTTTTTTGGTCAATGCAAATGGTTGGAGAAAGCCCTTCAATGCTCTCGACATCGGGCTTTTGCATTTGCCCCAAAAACATTCGGGCATAACTGGACAAACTTTCAACATATCTGCGTTGTCCCTCGGCAAAAATTGTGCCAAAAGCAAGCGAACTTTTTCCACTTCCGCTAACCCCAGTTAGCACCACCAATTTGTTGCGTGGAATTGTTAGATTTATGTTTTTTAGGTTGTTTTCTTTTGCACCTTTTATGATAATGTCTTGCATGATTTCCCCTTTTCTTATTTTAGTTTTTTTCGCAATTCAATGATTTTGTCCCTCAACGAAATTGCTCGTTCAAAATCTAAATTGCTTGAAGCAATTTTCATGAGAGAACTTAGTTTTTCAATTTCTTTTGGAATGTCTTTTTGTGGAATTTTGCCACTTTCAACCTTTTTGCTAATTTCAAGACCATTTTGAATTGGTTTTTTGATTGTTTGTGGCGTTATGTTGTGTTGCTTGTTAAATTCTTCTTGAAGTTTTCGCCTGTTTTGTGTGGTTTCAATGGCATTTTTCATGGATTTTGTGATTGTGTTGGCAAACATAATCACACGGCCATCTTTGTTTCGGGCAGCCCGACCAATTGTTTGAATTAAAGCACCCTCGGAGCGCAAAAACCCCTCTTTGTCGGCATCTAAAATGCACACAAGTTCAACTTCGGGCATATCCAAGCCCTCACGAAGAAGGTTTATTCCAACCAAAACATCAAATTCACCCGACCTTAGCCCATTTATGATTTCAATTCGCTGAAGGGTGTCTATGTCTGAGTGCATGTATTTTGCTTTTATTTTGTGTTCTAAAAGATAGGCGGTCAAACTTTCTGCCATTTTTTTGGTTAAAGTTGTTACAAGCACCCGTGCCTTGCGACTGATGACTTGTTTTGCCTCAAACACAAGTTGTTCAACCTGCCCTTCAATTTTTTTGACCTCAATTTTGGGATCTAAAAGCCCTGTTGGGCGAATGATTTGAAAAACAACCTCGCCCGCTTGCTCTAATTCGTATTGTGAAGGAGTTGCTGAGATGTAAATTGTTTGCCCAATTTTGTCGTTAAATTCCTCAAAATTTAATGGTCGGTTGTCAAAAGCAGAAGGAAGCCGAAAGCCATAATCCACCAAACTGGTTTTTCTTGCTTTGTCACCATTGAACATTGCCCTTATTTGAGGGATTGTTATGTGGCTTTCATCAATTAGTGTGATGAAATCTGCTGGAAAATAGTCTAGGAGCGTGTAAGGAGGTTCGCCCGGTTTTCTGCCATCAAAATAACGGCTGTAGTTTTCAACCCCACTGCAATAGCCAATTTCACGCATCATTTCAATGTCATAACTAACACGCTGTCCGATGCGTTCCGCCTCTAAAAACTTTTGCTCTTCTTCAAAAAATGCCACACGAAGATTTTTGTCAACTTCAATTTGGTCGAGTGCATCAAGCATTTTCCCTGAACTTACGGCAAAGTGACTTGCTGGATAAATTACCTCATAGTTCATTTCACGAACAATGTTTCCCGTAACCGCCTCAAACTCGCAAATTCTTTCAATTTCATCTCCCCAAAATTCAACTTTTATTGCCATTTCTGATTGCGAAGATGGAAAAATGTCCAAAATGTCACCCTTGCTTCTAAAAGTGGAGCGTTTGAAATCGGTTTCGTTGCGAACATAGTGAATTGCAACAAGTTTTTTTATGATGTCTTCTTTTTTGACTTTGTCGCCTTTGCGAAGCGAAATTTGAAGATTGCTGTATTCATTTGGATTTCCCAAACCATAAATGCAAGACACCGAAGCCACCACAATAACATCACGGCGGGACAAAAGCGAATTTGTTGCTGATGCTCGCAATTTGTCAATGTCTTCATTTACGGACATATCTTTTTCAATGTAGGTGTCGGTGGACACAATGTAACTTTCGGGCTGATAGTAGTCATAGTAAGACACAAAAAATTCCACTCTGTTTTCTGGAAAAAGTTGTTTGAATTCATTGCAAAGTTGTGCTGCCAAAATTTTGTTTGGAGCAATAACAAGCGTTGGTCTGTTCAGTTTTTCAATTATGTTTGCCATGGTGAAAGTTTTTCCACTTCCAGTAACACCAAGCAAAACTTGACTTTGAAGCCCATTGTTGATGCCATCAACAAGTTTTTTGATTGCTTGCGGTTGGTCGCCCGCAGGTTTATGGTCACTTACCAACTTAAAGTTTGGCATAATGC
>CAVEAP010000057.1:4472-5163 GCA_963613725.1 Mediterraneibacter torques | reverse complement strand
ACATCTTTCATAATGTGGTCAAGGTTTTGTTTTACAAGAGCCTCTGGAAGTGTTACTGTGCTTTGTTTAACAATGGTGTCAATAAGCACATTTTCTTCGGCATTTTTGTTGGAGTTTTCGATTTCATATTTAATTTGGTCTTCAACATCTTTTTTGTAATCTTCAAATTTGTCAAAACCAAAAGATTTTGCAAATTCATCATCAAGTGCTGGAACAACTTTTTCATTTACGCTTTTAATTTCACACTTAAAAAGTGCCTTTTTGCCAGAAAGTTCGGTTGCCCCATAGTTTTGTGGGAAAGTTACATTAACATCAACTTCGTCGCCCGCTTTGTGTCCAACGAGTTGGTCTTCAAAGGTGTCAATAAAAGTTTTTGAACCAAGTTCAAGTTTGTGGTTTTCCGCTTTTCCACCTTCAAATTCTTTTCCATCAATTGAGCCAACAAAGTCAATAACAACCACATCACCAAGTGCAGAAACTTTTCCTTCCACAGGTTTGTCGGTGCTTCGGTGCACTTGTGCGTGTTTAAGTTCATCTTCAAGCATTTTTTCGCTGTATTTTTGCTCAGGAACTTCCACAGTAATTCCAACATAGGTTGCAAGTTTAACTTCTGGAACAACTTCAGTTGTGATGCTGAGTTCAACACCAGTGTCATCAACTTTTTCAACATTCAAACTTGGTGAGCCAACAG
>CAVEAP010000057.1:0-4462 GCA_963613725.1 Mediterraneibacter torques | reverse complement strand
GGTCAAAGTTTTTGTTTTCAGACATTGCTTTTCTGAAACCTTCATTTGCAACTTCGGTTATGGCATCTTCCCAAAAAATGGTGTTTCCATAGTTTTGCTCAATAACTTTTTGAGGAACTTTTCCTTTTCTGAAACCTTGAACCTCATATTTTCCTTTTTGTTTTTCATAAACTTTTTCAACAGCATTTTTCCATTCGGTTTCATTGATTTTAATGTTTAAAACCGCAACTGTTTCTGATTTGTTTGTTATTTTGATTTCCATTTTTAAATTTCCTTTTAAATTATTTTTGTGCATATTAAAAACATGAACACAGCACACACAAGCACAGCAAAGCAGGCAAGTGGCAACAACATTTTGTTGAATTTTGCATACCTAATTTTTCTGTTTGTTTTTTTGTCGTAGGCAAAGTTTTTAATTTGCTCCTCATCGCCAAATTCTTCGGCATAAAGATAGGCATCGCAAAGTTTTTGGTCGGCAAGCGTTCGCTTAAAAATTTTGTAGTCCAAAAAAGTTTTAAAAGTTGCCATAAGCATTGCCAAAACAAGGCAAACACTTCCAGCAATTGCAAAGCCACCCCATGTGTTTACCAAACAAAAACACACCGCAGTAATGACAATTAACACCAAAAACACAATTGTTTTTGGTGATTTCCATTTTATGTTTAACATCTTAAACTCCAAACATACTCAAAACAACAACAATTGCAATAATTGCAATGCAAACAATGTCAATAATAATGAATGCAATGTTGCGTTTGCTTTTTGCATACAAAAAACCAACAATCATGCAAATAAAGTAAGCCAAAATGTTTGCAATGCACACAAGTGCTGTTTGAAGATTTGAAAATCCAAATCCAGGGATGCTTAATGTAAACTGTCCTTTTTGAGCCCAAGAAACAATTCCAGCAATCAAAATTGCAACAGAAATTGAAATGGTTACAATAAATCCCAAAAAATTCAAGATTTTTTTGCTTTCATAGCTTTTGCTTTTGTCTTTTGCCATAACTTTCTTCCCCCTATTTTTTTATTATACAACACAATTCAAAAAAAATCAATTGTTTGTGTCATTTTTTTCTGCTTCGCTGCCAAGTTTTTGCAAGATTTTTTCAAAATAAGTTGGCAGTGGTGCCTGAAATTCCAAAATTTTTTTGGTGGTTGGGTGAGAAAATGTTATTCTAAAAGAGTGCAAAAGTTGCCCTTCATGGCCAAGTTGAGGGCTTTTTCCATAGGCAGGGTCGCAAGCAACAGGGTGTCCAAGATGTTTGCTGTGAACCCTTATTTGATGAGTTCTGCCAGTGTCCAAAATCCATTTCATTAAAGTAAAATCTTTGTAACGCTTTAAAACGCAAAAGTTTGAAATTGCCACTTTTCCTTCGGCGGGGGAGCAAACAGCCATTTTTTTGCGGTCTTTTTTGCTTCGGGCAATGTGGGTGGAAATTGTTCCACTGTCTTTTTTAACATTTCCGCAAACTAGTGCCAAATATTCTCGCTTGCAAGTTTTTGTTTCAATTTGTTTTGCCAAATCTTTGTGGGCATTGTCATTTTTTGCAACCAGCATAACGCCCGAAGTATCCTTGTCCAGTCTGTGAACAATTCCGGGGCGAAGTTCTCCATTGATGCCACTTAAATCTTTAACCGAAAACAAAAGGGCGTTCACAAGTGTGCCGTCTTTTGTGGTTTGGCTTGGGTGAACAACCATTCCTTGTGGTTTGTTAATCACCAAAAGGTCGCTGTCTTCATAAATAATATCAAGAGGAATGTCTTGTGCTTTTGCTTCAACTGGTTTGGGTTCTTCAAAAACAACCTCAATTTCATCGTTTGGTTTCAAAATTTGCCCTGCTTTAACATTTTTGCCATTCACAAAAACTTTTTGCTTGTCCACAAGGTTTTTAACAAAACTGCGACTGCACCCATCAAGTTGCTTTAACAAAAAAATGTCAAGTCGTTGTTTTTCATTATCAAACTTAAAAATCTTTTTTTCCACTTTCGTTTTTTTCTCCTTTGTATGAAAAGAAAATCAGCCACACGGCAAAACTCACAACACCAACACACAAGGCTGAATCTGCCACATTAAACACTGCAAATTTCATGAATTGAAGACTGATGAAATCTCGCACATATCCAAAACAAATGCGGTCAATAGCGTTTCCCAAAATTCCTCCAACCAAAAGTGATGAGCCAACAAAAAACCATGTGTTTTTATTTTTGTTTTGACTGCAAAAAGCATACCAAAGCAAAACAAGACTTACCAAAATTCCAAAAATCACAAACAAAATTTGCATAACTTTTGAATTGCTGAACATCGAAAAACTTGCCCCAGTGTTGTGATAAGACTCAACACAAAAAACTCCGGGCAAGACTTCCTGATGAAAAATTCCGTCTGTCAATGCTTTTGTAATCAAATCAAAAGCAAGAACAAAAACAGCCAAAAACAGCCAAAATTGTTTTTTGCAAAAAATTGGTTTAAAACTAATCATTGTTCTTCCTCTAAAAAACTAACCAGTTCAGTGTCACAAGGAAGCATCACAAAAAGCCCATTTTCAAGTTGTTTCATGGTGGCATTAAGTGCGGTTTTTGCACCAATCAAAAAATCCAAACAATTTTGCAAAATGTTTTTTGGCAAATCTGAAACATTCACCAAAACGGGTTGGTTTTTTGCCAAAAACTTTGCAATTTGCAAAACTTCGTTTGAATTTTTGGGGCAAAATATTGCCATTTTGTTTTTGCTTTCAAAAACTGGTGTTTTTTTGGTTTCTTTTGTGGAGGCAAAATTCACGCAAGTTTGTTTTGCGAGGTGTTTTTGAGGCTTTTTTTTGATTTCATCTTTGATTTCATAAACCCCAAAACTTGCCAAAATGTAGTCTAAAAAGCTCATTTAATGGCCTCCAAGACTTATTATACCAAAAAAATGGCACTTTTGCAAAGACTTTTTAAAAACTATTGTAAATTTTTTTGTTTTTTTGTGGAGATTTTTGCCAAAAAAGGACATGGTTTTCTTTTTGTCTTCAAAGTATTTGGGGAAGAGGTGCAAAAAAATTTTTTAAAAATATATTGCAAAAAACTTTTAATTATGTTATAATATTTTAGGTCGAGAGAAATTATAAAAATTATCATTGATCAGAGGGAATGGAATGGAACAAAAATTAACTCCTTTAGCTATCTTCCAAAGTTATGATTTAGCAGATTCTTTTTTGCCAGTTGATTTTAACAAAGAGAATGTTTTGTTTTGGCGTGTTCCGGAATTTTTAGAAAATAACACTGAAAACAAGCGAGTGGATGATATTACAAACACATTGACATTTGTGAATGAAAAAGGAGAAAAAAGTACATTAAGAACAGAGAGAAGAAAAAGAAACTTGGACTATATCAATGCGTCTATGATGGGATATGTTAACAAACAAATAAAAGAAAAACCAGAATATGGCATTATATGGGAGAATCTTAAATATCTTTTTTTGAACTCAGGAACTGGTGCTATCGGTTCACATGTTGCAGGTCTTTATCTTGATTTTTCCAAAATTCCAAAACTTTTTGAACTTCCGCCAAAGGAAGCAAAGCGAATTGTTGACAACAATTTGGTTCTTGCCAATGTGGCGTGTCTTTACAGTGCTTTTGTTCAAAACAAACTTCAAGAAAGCAAATACAAAGAATCACAAAACTATGAGGAAGCAAACAGATTTTGTGAAGAAGTAAAAACTCTTTTTAACATCACATTAGATCTTATGTCCAAACCAGATGTTCATTTAACGCCAGTTTTTTGCATTATAACCGTTACAAATGAAAATGGCAAGAAAAAGGTAGAGCGCAGTTACTTTTGTGATGACGGCAAAAAATTAGAACTTGAAGACAATCAAGAAAAGATAACTTTTCAAAAAGACCTCTTAAATCAACTTGTTGAAATTAATTCTGGGAAAAAATTAAAGTTAGACATACAAGAAAAAGAAAATGATTTGCGTGGAAAAATGGGCTCTTTGCAAAAACAAAAATCAGATTTGCAAAAACAAAATTTGAATGCACATGACAAGTTGTTAATGCAAGAAAAGTTAGATTCAAAGCAACAAGAATTGGATTCAAAGCAACAAGAATTGGATTTGCAAAAACAAAATTTGGACATACGAGAAAGATTTGAAATGCATGATATGTTTATAGAACAACAAACCTACATAAACAAGGTTAAAAATGAACTAAAAAAACAAAACAAACAAGAGCAAACATCAAAACACAAACCAAGCAATCCAACTTTTGGAAATTAAAAATGAAAAAAAAGCACATTAAGAATTTCTTAATGTGCTTTTTTGTTATTCTATGCTCCAATCAATGGGGGTTTCTTTTTGTTCAATCAAAAATTTGTTTGCTTTTGAAAAATGTTTGCATCCAAAAAAGCCAGCATATGCCGAAAGCGGACTTGGGTGCGGGGCTTCAAGCACAAGATGTTTTTGTTTGTTAAGGCACGCTCCAATGT
>CAVEAP010000056.1:0-5252 GCA_963613725.1 Mediterraneibacter torques | reverse complement strand
AATCAAAACATCAAGTTTTTCTCGTTTTTCATCAATTTGCTTGATGGTTTCGTGAATTGTTTGCAAACTTTTTGTTACCACAAAAAAATTGGCGGTTAAAAAATTGTTGTCTTTCAAAAATTGATAAAGTTCTTGTTGTGTTGAAAAAGTTTTTCCCTCAATGTAGGGAACGCCATAGGCAAAAAAATCAAGATTTCGGCTGGCGGTTACTTTTGGGTCTAAATTTCTTATGCTTCCAGCAACTGCATTTCGGGCATTTTTTAGAGGTTCATTGGTGGTTTTGTTGTATTTTTCAAGTTCGCTTAAAAGCATTATGCCCTCACCATTTACCACAACTTTTTGTTTGTAAGGAATTGAGAGTGGAACAGTTCGTATGGTTTTTATTTGATTTGTTATGTCCTCACCAATTGTGCCATTTCCTCGTGTTACTGCTTGAGTTAAAATTCCGTTTTCATAGGTGATGGCAAGTTGAAGCCCATCAAATTTGTATTCAACCGTGAAAGTTGTGTTTGGAAATTGCGCAAGCACTTTGTTTGCCCACGAGTCAAATTCTGCAAAATTTTGGGCTTTGTCCAAACTGTAAAGTGGCACCAAATGTTCTTTTTTTTGAAATCCAGACATAACAACATCACCCACTCTTTGTGTTGGAGAATCTGGAAAAACAATGCCCGTTTCGTTTTCAAGGTCAACAAGTTTGTAATAGGCTTTGTCATAGTCGGCATCAGACACAATTGGACTGTCCAAAACATGATAATAGTAACTGTATTTGTTCAGGTCATCAACAAGTTTTCTGATTTCTTTTTCTTTGTCTTGCATAAAATCTCCTTTTTTGCTTGCTTTTAATTTTTAATAATTTTTAGTGGGGCATATTCAAGCGAAAGTGTTTTGGCACCCAAAACATTAAAAGTTACGGTAACTTGATGTTTTGATGAAAGTTTTGAGTCATCAGTGATAACTCCAACCCCATATTTTGGGTGAAAAACCTGTGTGCCTTTGGTGTAGCCTGAAAAATTTTTGACTTGTTTTTGCATAAATGCTGTTTGCATTTCGTGTAGATAAGTGTTTTTTGCTTTTTTGGGAAAGTCTTCTTTTTTTTCTGTTTTTGGTTTGGTTTTTTCAAGTCCTGCTTCAAACAAAAATCTGCTTGGCTTTTGAAATTGTTGGCGATTGTAAAGATATCTGCTTTGAGCATTTGTTAAAAACAAACTCTCTTTTGCCCTTGTGATTGCAACATACATAAGCCTGCGTTCTTCTTCAATGTCATTTTCGCTTTCTGTTCCACGAATGATTGGAAAAATCCCCTCTTCTGTTCCCACAACAAACACAACTTTAAATTCCAACCCTTTCACAGCATGGATTGTGCTGACTAGCACAAAATTTTCTTCCAAATTTGCACTGTCAAGGTCAGTTAAAAGCATTACTGATTGCAAAAATTCATCTAGAGTTGCACCTTTGTTTTCCTCTTCAAATTCTTTGACACTTTGAACAAATTGGTCAATGTTAAGGAGTTTTGAAATATCCTCTTCACTGTTTTTGTCATAGGCAGATGCAAAATTAACACGAGTTATCATAAGTTCAACAAATTGTGAGACTGGAAGATTGATGTTTGCCCTTAAATCACTTAAAAGGTCACGAAATTCTTTGATTTTGTTTAGGGTGGAAGTTGAAATGCTGTTAGCATAATTATCAATGTCTTCAATTATGTAAAAAAGATTTTTGTAAGAATCAAGTGCTTTAAGTTTTTCAACGGTTGTTTCGCCAATTCCTCGCTTTGGAAAATTGATGATTCTAATCAAACTTTCCTCATCAAAAGGATTCATTAAAAGCCTTAGATATGCCACAACATTTTTGATTTCTGCCCGTTCAAAGAACTTGAATCCACCCAAAACTTTGTAGGGCAAATTTGCGTTGTTAAGAGCAAATTCAAAATTTCTGGAAAGTGCGTTAAGACGCATTAAAATTGCAATATCTTTGCACGAATAGCCTTGTTTTCTGACTAAATCTGAAATGGTTTGAACAACAAATTCAGCCTCGTCTTTGTCGGAATACAAAGTTTTGTAGATTGTTTTGTCCCCTTCAAAGTTTTCGGTCCAAAGTGTTTTTTTGATTCGTGATTTGTTGTTTGAAATAACTTTGTTTGCTAGCCCAACAATATTTTTTGTTGACCTAAAATTTTGTTCAAGTTTGAAAATTTTTACTGGCTTAAAATCTTTTTGAAAGTTTGTTATGTTTTCTATGTTTGCCCCTCTCCAACCATAAATGCATTGGTCCTCATCACCAACTGCCATAATGTTTTTCCACTTTCCCGCCAAAAGTTTTACAAGTTCATATTGAACCTTGTTGGTGTCTTGAAATTCATCAATGTGAATGTAGCGAAACATGTTTTGATAATAAATTAAAACATCTGGGAAATTTACAAGCAATTCATAAGTTTTTAACAGCAAATCATCAAAATCAAGTGCGTTTGATTTTTTTAACTTTTCTTGATAACTTTCATAGGCTTTGATGATGTTGTCTGCTTGTGGCAAATCACAAACCTCATCAAAATATTCTTTTGGGCTTAAGTTGTTGTTTTTTGCCCTTGCAATATGAAACAAAATTTCCTTTTTGGCATCTTGATCCTCAATTTCCATGTTTTTAAAAATTTCTTTAAAAACTCTTGATTTTTCATCATCAGCATAGATGCTGAAAGATTTTGTGTAGCCAAGTTTGTCAATATCACGCCTTAGAATTTTTACGCAAAGTGAGTGAAAAGTTGAAATCCACAAATTTGCTCCGCCATCAAGCATTTTTTCAACACGCTCTTTCATTTCGTTTGCCGCTTTGTTGGTGAAAGTTATTGCCAAAATGTTGTAGGGCATAACACCTTTTTCTTGAATTAAATAAGCAATGCGATGTGTTAAAAGCCTTGTTTTTCCACTTCCTGCTCCAGCAGTAACCAAAACAGCCCCCTCTGTTTCAAGAACGGGCGAAAGTTGTTCTTTGTTCAAATTTGTTAATATGCTCACTTTTTTTACCTCAATTTTTATTATAACAAAATTTGACATTTTTGGCAACCAAATTTAAGTGGTTCACAATAATTTTTAAGGGTAGCAAAACAAATTAAAGCCTGTTTTAAATTTTAAAAACAAAAAAGCCACCAAAACAATTTTTGCCCGCTTTTTTGGGTGTTTTGCTGACATTTTGTGACTATCTTCCAAAAACAATTTTTTCTTTTTGCTCTCTTTCGTATCGGCGTTTCATTTCGTTGTATTTGTCGGTTAACTTAAAAATGTAGTTTTGCTTTGCTCCCTCACTGAGATTGTCAAATTCATTGTGATTGATTAAACGCATTATTGGATTTAGGACATATTCATTTTCACTTAAAAGTTTTGCCACTTTTTTGTAAAATTTTTCATCTTCTGGGTTTTCGTGATGTGTGCTGTAAATTTCTTTTTGTATGCGTTTTTGATACATTTGTTTAAGGTTTTCAATGTCGCCACTGCCCTCTCGTTCTTTTAGAAATTTTTGTTGGTCAAGTTTTACTTCCTGCCAATAACCTCCCGCAAGCCTGTTTTTTGCTCTTTTTGCATAGTCTTTGAATGATTCGTTCACAATAAATCTCCTTTTTTTCATACTATAGCAAATTTTTTTTGATAATCAAAATGCTTTTTGACATAATTTTTAAGTTAGACAAAACTTGCCACTTTTCGACAAAATTCAAAACAAAAAAAAGAGCAAATTGCTCTTTTTAAGTTTTTTTTATTGTGCAACGCAAACAACTTTAAGCTCGCCTTCGCCTTTAAGGTTTTTGCCTTTTGTTATTCTTGCTTCAATCAAAATGTCCTCGCTGTTTTTCATGATTGGAGTGTCAAAACCAAACACAACCTCGATTGGAAGTGTGCAACGCTCGGCAAAAATTACTTTGTCTCCCGCACTCAAATTGATGAGTTTTACGCCTTTTCGATATCTTGGAAGTTTGTCGATTTGAGCAATTAAAACACGCTTTGCGTAACCTTGTTTTGTTGCAACAATAATTTCACCCTCATCATTGCAAAGACACGCAAACACAACTTTGTCGCCATCATTAAGATTCATTCCACGAACACCACCACTGATTCGCCCTTGCTGTGGCACATCATCTTTTTTGGCAAACAACACCTGTCCTTGTTCAGACACAAAAAGCATGTCGGTGTTTGGTTCATCAAATTCAACTCCAACAACTTGGTCATCATCTTTGATTTTTATTGCTTGGAAATAAGATTTTTGAACATCATATTCACTGTAAGGTGTTGCTTTTACAAACCCACTTTCAGTAAAGAACACAATTGATTGTTTTGCAAAATCAGTTTGAAAAATTGCAACAATTTTTTCATCTAATCCAAAATCCGCAAAAAGTTCACGAGGGGCAATGCCTTTGTCTTTGTATTTTGCAAGAGGAATGTCCTTTACTTTGCATCTTGCACAATAACCTTTGTTTGTGAACACCAAAACAGTTTTGTCGGTTGAAGTTGGAATTACGATTTGATGAACTTGATTTAGTTTTGAACCCTCTTTGAACACCTTGTTTGCTTTGTCATAATCTTTTTGTTCAATGGCTTTAAGTCCACCCAACGCATTTAGGCAAACATAGACATCTTTTGGCGCTTCAAGGTCAACAGTTTCAAAAGTCTCAACTTCTTCCTCTCCCAAAATTTTGCTTCGTCTTGGAGTGCCATATTTCTTTTTGATTTCCAAAAGTTCTTTTTTAACAACATCAAGTTGCAACGCATTTGAATTTATGATTGAAGTTAAGTAGTCAACCTTTGATTTAAGTTCGGCAATTTCGCTGGTGATTTTTCCAACTTCAAGATTGGTGAGCCTTGCAAGACGCATATCCAAAATTGCTTGGGCTTGAACTTCGCTTAAACCAAAACTTGCTTTAAGCCTCATTTTTGCATCTACTGGCGAAGTTGATGTTTTGATGATTTTGATTACTGCATCAATGTTTTGAATTGCCACCAAAAGACCTTCCAAAATGTGAAGCCTGTCTTTTGCTGCATTAAGGTCAAATTTTGTTCTTCGCAAAATAACTTCTTTTTGATAAGAAACATAATAAGAAATTATTTCTTTAAGCCCCATGGTTCTTGGTTTTCCATCGGCAATTGCAACCATGTTTATGGCAAAACTGCATTCAAGGTCAGTGGATTTTAAGAGTGTTTTTATGATTGCTTCGGGATTTCCATCTTTTTTTACCGAAATAACAGCCCTGATTCCATGTCGGTCACTTTCAT
>CAVEAP010000055.1:0-5282 GCA_963613725.1 Mediterraneibacter torques | reverse complement strand
TCGTGGAATTGATGCTCCTGGAATTTTGAATGTTGTTAACTTTGACTTCCCTGAAAATCTTGAAAACTACGTTCACCGAATTGGGCGTTGTGGCAGAGCAGGAAATCGTGGATTTGCCTATTCCATTTTAAACAGCCCCGAACAAGAGAAAAAATTGTTTGAAGTTACAAAAAAACTTAAATGCAAAATCAGTTTGGGGTTTGTGAAGTTATCTAACCTTGATGAAGATGATGGTCCTCTTGTTTTAAGGGAAAAACCAAAACAAAAATGCTTTGGCAAAAAACCAAATTTCAAAAATTCCAAAAAATTTGGAAACAAAAATTTTAACAAAAACAGCAAAAAATCAAATTTTTAAACAAAACAATGATGCTTGCAAACACAAAACAATTTACCAAAAACAATTGTGATTTTTATAACAAAAAAAGCAGTAAAAATTACTGCTTTTTTGTGTTTTTTTATTTGTTGCCAATAATTGCCTTTCCGCCTGTTAGAACAATCATTTTAACTGCATCGGCAGAATAATTGTCGGCAATTACGGTTAAAGGTTTGTCCAGCACTCCACGTGCAAGAATTTTGAGTGTTGTTTCTTTTTTAGGAACAAGTTTTTTCTCTTTCAACGCACTAAGAGTTACCGTATCTCCCGCAGAAAAGTGTGCAGAAAGTGTGTCGATGTTCACAGCATAACCACCTTTTCCTTTTATTGGAGTGTGGCTGTTTTCTTCTTTCACAACAAGTTCTTTTGCTTCGGCGTCATTAAGAAGATTTTTTGCTTCACTTACACTTACACTACTGTGAATGTCAAACTTTGCATTAACAAGTTCGTCATCATCTGTGATTTCTTTGCTTGAATAAACCTTGATAAGCCCACGATGAATAAGATTGATTTGTGAATCGTATGGATAGTTTTTTGCTTGATAGGTGTTTGCTTCCTCATTGTAAGCAATTCCCAAACGGGACATCAAAATGTCCACAAGTTCTTTTGCATGTTTCAAACCTCGGTCAGACTTGATTTTTACCGCATATGGCACTTTTTCATATCTCACACTGTCTGAAAAGTCTTCTCCATAATATTTGCTTTCAATAAATTCTTTTGGATTAAGCGCAAGATAAAGCCAAAGTGTTTTGCCTCTCATTGCAAGTTTGGATACTGGCGTTCTGCCCCAGTTGAACGACAAGTTTTTCCAGCTCATTCGGCTTTTCACTTTTTTAAATGATAAAATGTAGTTTGAAATTTCGGCAAAATAATCTTTTGTTTCATCTTCGGAAAGAATAAGTTTTGCTGTAAATGAACGACTGAATCTAACTGAAGACTGCATGAATCTTCGTTCTTCTTCGGTCATAAGGCCTGTTGGAACTTCAAATGCGTTTTCATCATCTTCTTCATCGCCCTCAAAAACTTTATTAACAGGTTCTTCGTTTGAAATTTCGCTAACGGCAGGTTCTTTTTGAATGTCTTTTTCCTCTTCCTCAGCAGTTTTGCTCGCATAGGCTTTTCTTGGAAAATACAAGTAGATTAGATATGCACCCAAAGCCACAACAATAATGCCAAGCACCACAAGTAGCACAATTTGATAAAAAGGAATTATTCCACCAAACAAAACTGCTAATGAAGCAAGTTTAACATCTTTGTTTTTGTTTTCTTTGTCTTTTTTCTTTTTGTGATTGATAAGAAGCAATTCAATGATAGCAATTAAAGTAAGCACAAGAATAAGCCACAATGCTGAACCTCTGTTGTCCACAACAAATGAAAATTCGGACAATTTGTTCACACTAAACACCGCATAGTCGCCATCAATTGTGTAGGCAACTTCTGTTATTTCATTTTCATGCAAGTGCAAAATACGGAAGTTTTTGCCATTTGCTTCTTCAGGGATAAGAAGTCTTATGGTAATTTTTCCACTTGGTTGTATTGTTTCGCCAGAACTTTGAAGTGTTATGTCATAGGCTGTTGAAACTTGTTCATAACGCTTTATGCTTTCTTGAACTTGTGATGAAACTTCGTTTTGTTTTACCACAACAAGTTTAACACTAGGGGCAATTCCGCCATTTTCAGGTTCAACAATAACATTTGGTTTTGATTGCTCTCCTCCATCAAGAACTTGTTCTAGTTTTGATTGATTTATTGTAAGTTTTGCTGTTTTGTTTTCAATTTGGTTATAGTTTGAGTCCCCATTAAATTTTGCTGTTACAACATATTCTCCACTGTTTGTTTTTCCGTTTCCCTCATATGAAACAGAAACGCCCTCAGGAAGTTTTCCTTTAATGAAAATGCTTTTTTCCTCGCCATCATAAACATAGGTTGCATTTTCAAATATTATGTCATTCATGTTGTAAGTTGCTTTGTAAACTTTTACTTTGATGGTGGTTTTGTAATAGCCGTTTTTATAGCCCTCAATGTTTGACCAATCATAATTGTTGTCATCAACTTTAATTTTGATTTCACATTCTTGCACATTGTCAGAAGCATTTAGTGAGCTGTCAACCCATTCCCAACCATCTTTAAGTATGATTTTTGAAAGTTGTTTAACATAGTTAAATTCAATGTATGAGTAAGGCACAACAGGTTTTATTGCTTGAGGTTTAACAACAGTAACTGCTCCATCTGTGTCAATTTTGATGAATATATTCTCATCAGGGTTGTTTGCATTTCGAGTGTCTGTGTAAGTTTTGTCTTTAACAACAACTTCGCTTGGTTTTGAAAGGGTTATTTTCAAACTGCCATCTGCTTCAATATCAACTTTGGTGCTACCTTTGTTGCTTTCAATATATTTTATGGTTGTTCCAACGCTAATTTTTCCGTTTTCTGGAATTGTTACAGTTCCACAACTACCCTCTAATGTTGTTTTAATTGTAAAAGGTTTGTCACACTCATTTCTAACCAAGTTGTTGGCATCACCAATGGTAATTTGTTCATATTTCTCAAGTTCAACAGTGCCTTCTGTTAGCTTGTTTGCATCCTTTGTTACAACAATAACTGTGTTATCTTCGCAAGTTGTGTATTCAGCGTTATACGCAACAACTTTGCCATATGCAACAACTTTTCCACCTTTTGTTTCGATGGTTATGGTGTCAGTTTCACCGCTGGTTGCAACACTGATTGTGCTGTTAACACCTCCGGTTGCTTCACTTTTGTTTGCGATTGTTTTTCCACTGCCACCTGTGATGCTTTCGTTTGCATCAAGTTCAACACTTCCGTTTGTGATTTGAACATTTCCGTTTTCATCAACAACAAATGTTGCCTCGTTTTCGCCAGCAGTGTATTCTTTGTTGCCAATTTTCACCGTTCCTTTTGCTGGAACTGTTATGGTGTCTTGTTTGTCTGTTTCGTTTGACACAACAGTGATTGTATCTTGCAAACTATTATCCACATTTTCAATAACAATTCCGCTTTTTCCAATAATGCTTTCACCATCGGCGATTACAACTCCACCTTTTGCAAGACTGACATTGCCTTGTTCATCAATTGTAAATTCAGCATTGTTTGAGCCTGCTGTAAAGGTGTTTTCGTTAACTTTGAATGTGTCTTTTGCTTTTTCAACTTTTAACAAAGCACCTGTTTCGGTTTTCGTGATTTCAACACTGCCTGTGTTTGCACTTAAAACATTGACAACTGGAGATGTTGCTTCGGTTTTTGCAACAATGGTAACATCTGCCTCATTTCCAGCTAAAATTGTTGCTTTGTCATTAGTGTTTTCAAGTTTTCCATCAAGTGAGAATGAGCTGTCATCTTTGCTTGCAACATATGTTGCGTTGCCAATTTGAACAGAATCATTTTGGTCATTTTTTACAATTGCTTGTGCCTTTGTCATTGATAAAATTTTATCTAAACCAATGGTAATCGCTTTGTTAGGTGTTCCACCTATTGTTATACTTTTTGTTTCTGAATCATATGTTGAACTTAAACCATAAGTAGTAATCTTATTGTTGATAGAAGTTGATTGTTCTTCAGTGAAATCAACATAATCATCAGTTGCTTTTAACACAACTGCTATCATTTCGGAGCCTTCGCTTACTGTTTGAGAAAGTTCTCCACCCGTGTTGGTTACGCCCGTGGGCAAAGTAAGGTTAATTGCGTGGCTCACATCACTTGCCTTTGGATTGCTTGTAAGACCTTGAACTGTGGTGGTTGATTCCACAGCATCAACAAAGCCTTTTGTTTTTACACTGCTTATCACAAATGCTGTTATTATTGCTAGGCACATAACAACAGGCAACATTATGTAAGTTAGCAGGTTTTTGTTATTTTTTATTGCTTTCATTTGCTTCCTCCAAATAAAGTTGAAATAATATGGTATTACCTGTATTACATCCATCAATTTTGATAGATTATCACATTATTACAAAAAACATTTTATCACTAATTTACAAATTTTTCAAGCAAATTGAGGTTGAAATTTTATCTTTGTTGATTTTAAGAGAATTTTTGTCATTTCAATTGTTTGATACATGTTTCTTTTTTTTTACAAAACAGCAGTTTTTGTTGTGTTTTATGCGTTTTGTTTTAACATTTTTAGTGTTAACTACGTTTATTTTACAACTCTTATGAATTTGATTGTAGTTTGATTGCTTAAGCAACCTGAGAACCAAATTGGTTTTGCGACAAGCCTAATGATTTTTTACAACAAAAAAGCAGTGAAAAATCACTGCTCTTTTTATTTTGTGTCCCCCACTTTAAAAAAACACGATATAAAGTGGATAAAATGGGATGTAAAACCACCATATATGGCATTGGTGCGGATGAAGGGACTCGAACCCCCATGGTCGCCCACTAGATCCTAAGTCTAGCGCGTCTACCAATTTCGCCACATCCGCATATTTCTTTATTATATCTTAAAAAAAACAAAAAAGCAAGTGTTTTGTTGAACTTTTTTTTGAAAAAATTTGATTTTGCCCCTTGAAAAAAATTTGCCCATATGTTATACTTTACAATAACGACAAACAAAACACAAATGTTTTAAATTTTAATATTTTTGGAGGAGAGATGCAAGAAAACCAAACAACACAACACAACACAACAAATGGTAAATTTTTTAAGCCTTATGCAAAAGTTTTGGTTATTCCAAAAGTTGCATCAATAGTATGTTCACAATTTCACAAAAGACAAGACCTTGAAAAAGTGATTTTTCCAAACACTGTTGAAATTGTTGATCAAACAGCATTTGCTGAATGTTTGAACCTAAAAGAAGTTGTGTTTTCTGAAGGAGTAAAAAAAATTCTGTCGGGAGCTTTTTCGAGCTGTGAAAATCTTGAAAATGTGAATTTGCCAAACTCGATTGAGGTTG
>CAVEAP010000054.1:0-5440 GCA_963613725.1 Mediterraneibacter torques | reverse complement strand
TTAAATCTCTAACAGAAAACCCTTCCATCAATTTTTCATACAAAGAAACATCATCATCGGCATATATATAATTTCCAAGAAGTTCATAAATTTTTCTTATAAAATCATCTAAAACTTGACTTTTATAAAAATCAGCATCAACTAAAATGTTTATTTGGCAATCCAAAAAGTTTGAAGTCAAAAAGAATTCAAAACCATATGAATTTGGAATTGATTGCAATATTTTTTTTATTTCACTTTCACCAAGCCCAAATGTTTTTAGCGTTGAAACATATTTTGTTGGCGAAAATGTTGTATGCAAAAAGTTTTTATCAATTTCCTGAATAAAATTTGTGTTACAAATGTCAAATAATACACAAATTCTTTGTTTAATTTCATCTTTCCAAAACTTGCCTTGAGAAAAATCTTTTGCCTCAATTTGATAAAATTTTGAAATTTGGCTTAAAACTTCATCTATGTTTGGATGAGACAAATCAACAAGCAAAATTGTGTTGTTTTCAAAAAGCCCAAAAATGCTTTTGTTAAAATTATCAAATTTGTTAAAATAGGTGCTTTTGTAAATCTCAATTCCCACTTGCCCAAGTTTTTGAGTTAATATTGGCTCAATAAAAAGTGGTAACTCAGATTGTATTTCTTGAGTCTTTAGTGCAATTAAATTTGTTTTCATTTTTCTTGTTTGTTTTCCTTAAAAACATGTTTATTTTTTGTATAATAATCAATAAGTGACCAAATTGTAATAAGTGTTGCAACAGCAAATAAAACACAAGCTATAATAAATAAAACTTGATTAAATGTTGTCCAAAAAGCTCCTTCAAGTGTTCGCGTTGCAGAATATAGCATAAATAATGGAATTTGAATGTAGTGAAAAATTGCTTTTAGTTTTCCACTTAAAACTGCAGCAATAACAATTCCTTTTGACGCAGCCACTTGTCTTAGCCCATCAATCGCAAAATCTCTAAACAACAGAATTAAAAGACCAATAACTCCATAAGGAGCAGGAATAGCCTCACTTACCACAATCAAAACCATTCCTGTGTCATAAAGCATTTTGTCGGCTATTGGGTCTAAAAGTTTTCCAAGGTCAGTAACCTGACCTGTTTTTCTTGCAATATGCCCATCCAAAAGATCAGTGATTGCTGCCGTTAAAAACGACACTATTGCAACAACCTTTCCCCAAATTCCCATAAAGGTTGCAAGGTAAAAGAAAACCATCACAGGAACAAGCCCTATTCTCATAAGTGATAATTTGTTTGGTGTGTTCATTTTATTCCTCCTTCCTTTTAAGCTTCTTCATCATTTCCAAAAATTTCGTTATATTTTTCAAGGCTTATTAAAACAGAACGTGTTTGCTTTCCTGGATCTCTTGCGGAAATAAATCCAGCACTTTCCATTTGGTCAACAATTCTTCCAGCCCTTGAAAAGCCAATGCTATGCTTTCGTTGGAGCATTGAAACAGAGCCTCCACCTGCTTGAATAAAATCTAATAACGCTTGGGGCAAAAGTGGGTCCCATCCACCATTTCCAGATGTGTCCGCTGTTGAATTTGAAGCATTTGCATTTTCACCTTTTGAAATGAATGCACTAATGCTTTCATCAAAAAAAGCTTCATTGTTTTGCCTAATATATTCTGTGATTTTAAAAACCTCTGGGGTATCCACAAAAGGACATTGGATACGTATTGGTTCAGGCAAATCTTGAGGTGCATACAGCATATCACCTTTGCCTAAAAGTTTTTCCGCTCCACCTTTGTCTAGAATTGTTTTTGAAGAGGCAAAATCGGTTACAGCAAAAGCGATTCGTGAAGGCAAATTTGACTTAATAACTCCAGTAATAATGTCAACAGAAGGTCTTTGTGTTGCTATAATAAGATGAATTCCTGCTGCTCTTGCAAGCTGTGTTAATCGTTGAATTTTTTCTTCTAAATCACGGCCGGCAAGAATCATGAGATCAGCAAGTTCATCAATAACAACAACAATATATGGGAGTTTGTCTTCAATTCCATTCAAAACATCTTCTGAAGCATTATACTCTTTAAAGTTTCTAACTCTGCGTTCGCTAAACATATCATAACGACGCATCATTTCTTTGTTTACCCAATCAAGAGCATTAAGGGCTTCTTTTGCATCATTTATGGCTTTTGGCACAAGCATATGAGGAAGATAGTTGTAAGTTACAAATTCAACCAGTTTTGGGTCAATTAAAATAAGTTTTAGTTCATCAGGTCCAAGCCTATACAAAAGGCTTATAAGCAAAACATTAAGGCAAACACTTTTTCCACTTCCCGTTGAACCCGCAACAAGCAAATGTGGCATCGTTTCAAGATTGCAAACTTTACAATCTCCTCCAATATCTTTGCCCAAAGCAAAAGTAAGTGCTCCTTTGCTTTCGTAAAATTGCGGGGCTTCCAAAATATCCCTCAATCCAATAGTTGCAATTTTTGTGTTTGGAATTTCAACACCAACCAAACTTCTTCCGGGAATTGGAGTTTCAATTCTAACTCCTCCACGACTTTCCATTCTCATTTGAATGTCTTCAGCGTGTTGGGAAATCCTTTTTACCGAAATTCCTGTTGGCATTTGAAGTTCATATCTTGTAACAGCAGGTCCGCAAGTAATTCCCATAACTTTTGCTGGAATTCTAAAACTTTCCAAAGTTTCTTCCAAAACAAGTGCTTTTTCTTGAAAAACATCTTCATCTGCCAAAATTTGACTAGACTTTGTTGTTAAAAGGTCTAAAGGTGGTTTGTTGTAAGGTTTGTGAGGTCTTCTTTGACTTTTTTCGATAGGTTTCTGTTCCTCATTTTTTTCTTTTGTTTTCAAAAATTCTTTTGGAATGTTAAACACAGGCTCAGGGATTGGTTCTATGGATTTGTCATTTTTAAAAGAATCTTCTTCAAAATCAGTGTTAAAAGAATTTTCTTCGGTATTTTTCATTTCGTCTGCTGAAACAATAATATCTCCCATTTCACTAAGGTCAAAATCAACTTCTTCATCACTTTGTTTGTTTATCAAATCTTTAAATGAATCATCTGTTTCACTTTTAAATGATGACTGCGAGTTAGTGTCCTCAATGGTCAACCCCTTAAAATTATCTGCTTCCTCAAAAATTTGAGACTCTTTTTGTTTATTTTGATTTTCGAAATTATCATTTAAATCTTTATTGTTATTTAAAATGTCACCATAAAAATTTTCTGGTTCATCAGCATGAACAAAACGACTTGGTTTGTTGTTTTCAGCAAAAACAAAATTTTCTTCTTGTTCTTGTTCTTTTTGTTCTTCATACAATTCATTTAAAGTAAAACTTTTTGGTTTCTCGTCTTTTTTGTTTTCACTTTGAACAGAATGAATAAATTCTTCTCCAAAAATTTGTTTGGCAATTGTATCATCATCTGTTTTGTAATTTTCTAAATTACTAAAAAAGTTTTTCTTTGAATTTTCTTGCATTTGTTGATATGCATTTAATGTTATTTTAGGTTTTTCTTCTTTCTTTTGTTTTGTTTTTAAATCAATATTTGTTTCAAAAGGGGTTGTTTCAAGATTTTTTTGAACTTTTATAACTTTTTTTGTTTTTGTTATTTTATTTTCTTTTTCTTCTTTTTTCTTTTTGTTAAAACCAAAAGGAAAACTAAGCACAGTGTCAGACAAACTTTTATATTCTTTTATTTTTAAGAAATGGTCAATTACAAAAGCAACGCAAAAAACAATTGCAATTGCAAGAAGTAAAATACTCCCAATTTTGTCTAATCCCAAAAACATAATATAGGCAATCAGCCCACACACCACCCCACCAGGAGTGTTGTGAGAAATATAACAATTTGAAAGATAGTTTCCGAATGAAACATTAAAATTAGTTAAAATAATTTGAAAGAACAAAACAATAACAAAATACAAAGCAATAATAATTCCGAAATAAAATTTTGCTATGTAATACTGTTTCTTTAGCATTAGCAAAATTCCTGTTCCCATCAACGCAACCAAAACAGGATACAAACAAAGGCCAAACGTTCCAATCAAAAAATTATGAACAGGAGCAACAAAATTTGTTACAGAAAAGAAAAACAAACAAAGAGATACAACAAAAATGCTTATCCCACATTTGGCTCTTTTTGAGAGTCCCTTTTGCTTTGTTAAATTATCGCTGTTATATTTTGCCAAAATAAACTCCTATTTTAATAATTTTAAAACATCAATATCATCTTTGTTTGACAAATAACAAGACACAAAATTGTCACTTGTCAAAACTTTTAAAAACACTTCATTAACATCATCTGCCTGCAATTTTTCAATTTTTGTAATATCTTCATTAATGTCATAAAGTTTGTTTTGTTTAATCACACTCATAACATGAGCTGATATTCTCGCTTGAGAAGAATCATTGTTTAAAATCAAATTTCTTACAAACAAATGTTTTGCTTGTTCCACTTCATCTTTTGAAAAACCTTGATTTATAATTTTGTTTGCTTCTTCTTTGTATGCTAAAATTGCCTTTTCGGCATTTTCTTTTATGCAGGACAAGAATACATCAAAAAATCCACTTAATGTGTTACTGCACACAGTTGAACAAACACTATAAACAAGCCCTTCTTTTTCCCTTAAACGCCTAAATAATCGTGAACTTGAAAGTCCTCCAAACATGGCACTTGCAATTTTTAATTTAAAAAAATCTTCATGGTCCATGCGAATTGTTGGCGTTGCATGCAGGAAATATACTTGTTTGGTGTCTTTTTTCACAAAAATTTTCTTATTTTTTTGAACCGTTAAAGCTGTGGGCTTTCTTTCAAAATATATTGTTGGTTTACACTTCCCATCAAAGTGTAATAAAAAGTATTTTTCAACAAGTTTTTCTGCAAGGTCTTGACTAACCCCACCAGAAAAAGCAATCACAACATTTTTTGCAGAATTGTTTTTTTGCCTGTAGCATTTTAAATCTTCTGCTACTATTGAATTAACACTTTCTTTTGTTCCCAAGATTGAGTGTGCATAGCTTGTTCCTTTAAGCAACTCTTTTGATGTTGCTTCAACACAACAATCATAAAATTCATCTTCATATCTGTCAATCTCACTGCAAACAACACCTTTTTCTGTTTCAATTTCATTTTCAGCAAAAATACCATTAAAAAAGCAATCACTTAAAATATCAACAAATTTTTCAATATCATCTAAAATAACTTTTCCATAATAACAAGTTTTTTCTGTTGATGTATAAGCATTATGCTCTGCTCCAAAACTATCTAATACAGTTAACAATTGTTCACAAGATCTTGTTATGGTTGACTTAAAAAACATATGCTCATAAAAATGTGCAATACCATCTTTGCCTTCCAAATCAAACGCAGAACCAGATGCAACATTGATTGAAAATGTTACAACATTTTTATTTGGTTCATAATCACAAATCAATCTAAGACCACAAGGATATGTTTTTTGAGTAACCATAATTC
>CAVEAP010000053.1:0-5564 GCA_963613725.1 Mediterraneibacter torques | reverse complement strand
CATTTTGGCTTAAAGTGAGGGGTAATAAAAAAACAATCAATCATTAAAAGCAAACAAAAAAAACATATTGAAAAACTCAATATGTTTTTTTGTTTTTTTACACAACTTTTTGTGTGGTTTAAGATAATTTTGTAATATAATCAATATATGCTTTAATAATTGTGTCTAGTGTCGTGTTATCTACTGCTTCTCGTTGTTTGTCGTTAAGACTTTTGTAAGCAGTTGAGGTTGTGTCAAAAACAGTGTTTTTAAGACTTGGAAGCACGTTGTCTGAGCAAAGTTTTGTGAGGTTGATTTTTTCAATGCCATCAAGTGTTGCATCAGCAATGTTTGCCAAAGGAATGTTGCCACCAGTTGTTTTTGTTTCGTCATCTTTGGTGTAGGTAAGGTAAGTCAAAAGTCCAGAGTCAACCTTTCCAAGCACATCGGCAAGGGTTAAATTGTTGATTGTGTCTCCCAACTGCCCAATTGTTGTGTCTTTTTCCACAAGCGTTTTTAAAAGTTGTGGAGAAGTGTCATCTGTTGTTATCACATCGCCAAGTTTAACATCTTGAATTTTGGTTTGCAAGGTGGTTGTGAAATCACCCTTAAACAAATCACCAACTTCCATTGTGAGAATTGCTTTTGAAAGGCTTGAAGTTGGGGCTCTTGTGATTGTGGCGATTGTTGCCCCATTGTTGTTAATGTTATTTTCAACAATGGTATAAGTTACATCATCAAGTGTAAATGAACCACCAGAAATTGTTGCAACAGGTGTAGTTAAATCTGAAGTTTTGTAAATGTTGTTGTCAATAATATAATATTTTGTTGTTCCATCACCAGTTGTCAAACTAAAATTGTCATATTGCCCCAAAAGTTCGGCAAGTGTTTTTGTGCTGTTTTGCAAGGTGTTTGTAATGGCATTTGAGTCATCTAAAAGTTTGCCAATAGTAAGATTTCCAATAACACTCATAATTCCATCACTGCTTCCTGTGATTGTGCTTAAAGTTTTGTTTTCAATGGCTTTTAGAAGTGCGTTGTTATCATCTAAAATGTCGCCAATTGAAAGGTTTGCAACATCTTCAAAAAGTGGGCTGGTGCTTTCAAATCCAAGTTTATCCAAAGTTACGGTTTTAATTGCATCTAAAAGAGCGTTTTCATCTTCCAAAATTTTTCCAATCGTAAGTTTTGCCACATTTTCCAAAAGAGGACTGCTGTTTGGGTCAATTCCAAGTTCTTCAAGGGTTGTTTCTTTGATTTTGTCCATCATAACATCAGGATTGTTCAAAATTTCATAAAGACTAACTGTTTTGAGTTTGCTCAAAAATCCTGTTAGTTGGTCGCCCAAAAGGTCACCCAAAGTGATGTTGTCAAGAGAGGTTAGCATATCATCATATTCGCCGTCAATAATGTCTTTAACAACAACATTTCTAAGCCCAAACATAACAAGTTTTATGGTTTCGGTTCTTGTGATGTCGCTAACTTTTGCTTGGGTGGAATTGTCTAGAATTTGATTGTTTTCATCATCAATTTTAAAGGTGTTTCCAGCTAAAACAAAAGTGTTGTCGTCTTTGATGTCCGAGTCCGGAACTTTCACAAAGTTTTCAAGACAAGTGTCTTTCACAAAAAATTCGGTGCCATTTAGTGTGAATCTTCCATTTTCAACATCAACTTGTTTTTGCATAATTTCAATTTCGCTTTTTTCTTTGTCAATTTTGCAAAGGTAATTTTCAAGTTCAAAACAATTGTTAGAGTCAATCAAAACTTGTGGAGAAAGAGAACCTTGGCTTTCGCTTAAAATTTCTGTGAAATTGTTGTCAATATAGTAAGTTTTTTCATTAAGTGTGAATTTTTTGTCGGCTTCAAAAGAAATGGTGGTGCTATTTTTTGCAAACACTTGTTGACCATAAAGAACAAAGTTTTGACCATTTAAAGCAAAGGTTTGCAGTCCGTTTTGCTCTGTTAGGGTGGTTGTGTTTTTGGTTGCAATTGTGTTGTTTACAACAAAAAATGTTTGCCCGCTGAGGGTAAAGTTGTCATAAAACTCAACATCATCAATTTTTATGATTTCTTTAAAAGTTAAATTTTCAACATAATCTAGTGCGTCCTTAAGTTTTTGTGCTTTAAAATTTTCATCTTTCAAAAACAAAATGTTGTCTGGAAAAGTGATTGCATCTCCAGCAAGTTCCAAAACCGCACCAACGGTAAGAGAATTTAAAACATCTTCGGTGCTAAGATTTCCAACGGTAAGATTAAGAAGGTCATCAAATTTGTCGTTGTTAAGAGGAACAATGTCTAGTTCAAAAACTTCTTCAATTGAGCGCAGGGTTACGGTGTCAAGAGCATCTTTGATGTCAAGATTTTTGATTGTGCTGTTCAAAAGTTTTGCAAATTCAGGGTTGTCGGTTGGAACAAATTCTTTTCCAAGTGCTTTTTGAATGAAGTCAATGGTCATCTCACTTCCGCCAACATAGTTTGGCAAAACGGAATACAAAAGGTCATAAACTGAAAGTTTTGAAAGTTCTTTTTGTGAGTTTTCTGGAAAAGCCAAGTCAAGTGTTGTGCTGGCGGTGGTTAGTTTGGTTCGGTCGGGGCTGATTTCATATTCAACCTTGTCCAAGGTGAATTTGTTGTTTTCAATGGTTGTAACTGCTGTGTTATTTTTTAAAATTTTGCTGTTTGTAAGGTCAACGGCATAGGTTGTTTCGCCAATTTTAAATTGTCTTAATTCGGTTTGGAACAACGCATCTTTTGCGATTGGCAAATCAATTGTGGTTATGTCAATTTGCAAGAGTTTTAAAAGTGAATTTAGTTCCACTCTTTTGTAAATTTCAGGCAAAAGTTTTTCAATAACTTTTTGCAAGTTACCTTCTGCGGTAAGTTCTTTTAATTTGAAATCGCCAATGGTGGTTTCCTTTCCTTCATTAACGCCCTCAACTTGAATTTTGATGCCGTAAAAATCTTGAACTTCAACGCCAAGGTTTTTGTTGACGATGTCGGCAACATCAATGCCAAGTTTTTCTTTGGTATCTTTAACGGTAATTTCGGTGTAGCCTTCTTTGTATTCCGACATGAGTTTCAAAAGTTCATTTGCTGTTTTGTTTGTGGTGTCAGTGCCAAGAAAACTTAAGTCAACCCCAAGCGTTTTGCCTGCATCTTCAATTGTGTAGCAATAGTAAAAGTAAGAAATTGTAATTCCACCACAAAAAACAAACAAGAAAAGTGAGGCAAAAATACCCATAAAAAACGCAAACACTCCGCCACGCCTTTTGTATTTTATGACACGACCTTTTTTGTCGGTTTTTGGATACACTCCTGCAGGTGGGGTGTCAAACAATTCAAGTTGTTCTTGCTTTTCTCGTTCCAGACTTTCTTTGGTGATAATTTGTTGGCTTTGAGCATCTTGAGGTTGAATGTCCTCAGACAAAGCAGGTTCGGGTTGAATTGTGGTTTGATTTTTTGTGTTTTTCATATTTCCCTCTCATTTTATTTTTTTAACATCTTCAAATTTTTATTCTTCTGCTTTCATTTCAACAAAAAATGTGCAGTCAATTTTGGGTGCAAAATGAATGTTGCCCTTAAATTTTCCAATGGTTTTAACGGTGTCAATTTCAATGCTCTTTTTTTCAATTTCAAAACCAAGTTCCTTAAATTTTTCGGCAATTTCTTTGTTTGTAAGTGCGCCAAACAATTTTCCGTTTTCGCCAACTTTTGCCCTAAATTCCAAAGTTGTGTTTTCAATTTTTTGTTTGGTTTGTCTAAAACCCTCAAGTTCTTGTTCTTTGTGAAAGGCTTTTGCTTGTTTTGCTTGATTCAAAACATTTTTGTTTGTGCTGTTTGCAACCTGTGCAAGTTTTTGTTTGAACAAAAAATTTCTTGCATAGCCATCACTAACTTCCACCAAATCACCTTTTTTTCCTGTGCCTTTAACATCGGCTAATAATATTACTTGCATAATGAACCTCCAATACATTTATATTTTACAAAATTTTATGCATAAAGTCAAATGATATGAGCAAAATATTAAAAAAGGAGCAAAACAAAAATGGATATAAAATGCCGAAGAACCACTTGTCAATTTAACAAAGGTCAAACTTGCTGTTCGTGTGCGGTTTGCATTTCTCAAAACGCCCTTTGCAAAACTTTTGAAAAACAAGAAAATGTGGACGAGGACAATTTGGATTTTTCAAAAAGCATGTTTCATGTTGCACCTGCCTTCAAAAATTCAAGACACATCAAAAACATTGTGTTAACTTGTGGGGCGGAAAATTGTTTGTTTAACAAAATGTGCAAATGCAGGGCAAATGGAATTACGGTGATTGATGAAAAAGGCGAAAGCAGGTGTGCAACTTTTTTGCGTGAATTAAATTAGAATTTTTTGATTTTGCAAAAATTGTATGCAAAAAACCTTCAAAAAAGTGAAAAAACCATTAAAAAATCAAAAAAAGCACTTTTGTTTGGTGTTTTTTTTGTTAAAATAAAAAGGAACTTTGCGCTAAAAAAATATTGTTCCTTGATTTTATTTTGCCAATAAAAATGGTGTTTTACAAATCTTTAATGCGATAGATGTTGCTGGGTTTTTCTTGGCTTGCCACATCAACATAAAACACTTCATCTCTTTTTATGTTGTTGTTTTCAAGTTTGTTTTTAAGGGTGTTTAGGGCAAGTTCTGGGGTGTTGTTGTGCTCGCTTAAATGCCCTAGCAAAATTCCCCGCGTTTTTAGCCCAAGCATTTGCAAAATTGTGTCGGCACAAGTGCTGTTGCTGATGTGTCCGTGGTCAGACAAAATTCGCTGTTTTAGTGTAAGGGGGTAGTTTGGATTGTGTTTTAACATTTCAACATCATGGTTAGATTCCAAAACGGCAAAATCGCTTTGCCCAAGCCTTTTCACAATGTTTGGTGTAACATGACCAAGGTCGGTGGCAATGGTGAACATTTTGTTTCCCTCAATCACCGAAAATCCAACACATGAAAGAGAATCGTGGTCAACATCAAAAGTTTGAATGGCAACATCGTTTAGCAAAAAATCTTGCCCTCCGCAAAATTCAAATTGTTTTTCAAAAGGAAGGTCTTCGAATTTGCTTAAAACAAAATTCCAACTTTTTTTGTTTGCAAAAACTTTTGCCCCATGTTTTTTCACAAACTGACCAACGCCTTTGATATGGTCGCTGTGTTCGTGGGTTAACAAAATTGCATCAATATCATTTGGGTTAACTTTGATGAGTTCAAGACGTGCTTCAATTTCTTTGTTTGAAAGTCCTGCATCAATCAAAATTTTTGAATGCTCGGTTTCAACAAAAGTGCAGTTGCCTTTGCTTCCACTTCCAAGAACGCAAATTCGCATTATGTTTTTCCTTTTAATGTTTTTGTTAATTGTAACTCAAAATCAAAAAAAAATCAACAAAACAAAAGATTTATTTTTGCAAAAATTTGCAAAAAAACAAAAAATTCCTTAAAAATTTTCAAAAAGTGTGTTAAAAAAGTGTTTATAATTGCATTTGGTGATTTATATGGAAACTTTTACAAAAAAAATTGCTTTTTACAAAATTTTGAAATACATACTTTTCTTTTGCTTGTTTTTGGT